>JAEDNC010000070.1 GCA_016302705.1 Bacilli bacterium
CACTTTTTAACAAACTAACTATTTTTACTTGAATTCTTAATAGTTAGCTCCTATTTGATTAAGGAATTTTTCATATTTTCGATGTGGTGCTTAATACTGCCATCATAAATATGATCATTAATAACGACTTTGACTCCTCCAATGAGGTTTGGGTCAATGATGTTTCTAAGTTCAGTAGGTCGTTTTTCTACTTTACTAATTGCAAGGTTTAATTTCTCTAACTGTTCGTCAGATAATTTTTCAGTCGAATAAACTAAGCCTTCGATAACTCCACGATGTTCGTTTACTAAAGAAATAAATCCATCGAAAATCTCAATGATATATCTCGCTCTATGGTTTTGAACGATGACTTTAAGTAAATTCTTAATTTCTTCATCTACTCCAACGAGTGTCTTATCGATGATTTCGATTTTTTCTTCAATGGTTTTGTAAGAAGAATCTAAAACCACAATGAAATCAGGGTTTTCTAAGAAAACCTTCTTTAATTCTCTAATCTCTTCTTGAGTTTTTTCTAAAGAATTAGAATCTCTTTTTAAAGAATAGAGAGCTTCCGCATAACGTGAAGTGACTTCTTTCATAATTAATTCTTCTTAACTTCCTCGATAAAATCTTCAACTAAACGGACATTGTCTTTAGAAGATACTTCTCTTCCAAGCAACTCTTTTGATGCATCTAAAGCGACAGAGACAATCTCTTTTTTGATTTGTTCTTGTGCTTCGATTTCCATACGAGCTATATCGTTTTCAGCGTCGCTTTTCATCTTGTTAACTTCTAGTTGAGTCGTTTCCAAAATGGCAGCTTTTTCTTTTTCTGCTGCTTTCTTCGCTTCGGCAACGATATCCGCCGCCGTCCTTTCGCTTGCAAGGACTGTTTCTTTTGATTTGAGTTCGTTTTCTTGCCAGACTAACTTGCTCTTTTCAGCTTCCTTAATATTTTCTTCAATATGGTCTTGTCTCTTTTTAAGAATCTTCTTTACCGGTTTATAAGCAAAGACAATGACGACAATAATAAGGACGACTAAAGCTGCTAACTGGGTAACAAAGCTTGGCCAGTTAGGAATGAGTTTACTAGTAAAAGATTCACTCGTTAATCCGAGCTCTTCTCCACTACAGCTAGTTAATAAGCTAGCTAATGGTAACAAGAAAAGTAATTTTCTCTTTCTCATTTAGTCCTCCTTACTATGCGACGAAAATAATTAAGATTGCCACTAAAAGGGCATAGATAGCGGTTGTTTCAACAAGCGCACAGGCAAGAATCATGGTTGTTCTAAGTTTAGAATACATTTCTGGATTTCTGCTCATTCCTTCGACTGTCTTCATACAAACAAATGCTTCACCTAAGGCTGATGGCATAACTGCTAAAATGGCGATTGCAGCTGCTAATGCGTTTCCCATCCTATCTTCCTCCTTTCACCGAAAATTCATCTATATCATCCTCTGGTCCTTCATTTGCAATGAAAATCATTGATAAGAAAAGGAAAACGACTGTTTGAATCAGTCCAGAGAATAAATCAAAGTAAGCGTGTAACGCTGGGGTGATAAACGGAGCAATAACTCCTCCAACTTTTAAAGCTTGATCTGCCGCTTCAAAGATGACATTACCTAAACTACCAAATGCTCCATAGATTAAAGTCATTAATGTCCAACCCGCTAAAGCATTACCAAATAAACGCATGGTGAGGGAAAGTAAAGGTGCCCACATCGAGATAAGGTTTACTGGTAAGAAAAATGGAACAGGTTCAACGTAGCGTTTGAAATATTTAAGTTTATTGAATCTCACTGCGTTAGCGTGAATTAAGACAAACGTAATTAAACCTAATGACAATGGAGTGGCTAAATAAGTTACTGGAGATGGTAAACCAGTAAGACCCCAAATAAATGCGATAAATAAATAACAAGCAATTGCTAAGATAAAACCTCCAAATCCTCGATAGTATTTACCCATCAAAGTTTCGACTAAGTTATCAAAGAAATTAACTCCAATCTCCGCTAGTAAAAGTATGCCTTTTGGCTTTTTAAGTGGGTCTTGGAAATGCGCTCTTATCGCAATATATAAAGAAAGAAGACATATAATGCCAACAATGATTAAAGATGATATCGTTTCTCCGGATAACCCTTTTGAAGTATCCAAGAAGGCCCCTGCGATATCAAAACCAGTTTCTTCAGCGAGAACTAGGTTGACCATATTATTCCTTTCTTTCCTTTAAGAAAATGTGAGATGTAACAAAGAAGATAGCACCAAAAGTGTATACTCCAAAGAAAACAAATACATTGAAATATTTAAAGTCCCAAACGTAATAAGCAAATCCTAAGAGGATAACCGTTGCTACGAGGACAACAAATCTAATGATAGTTGAGATAATTGATCTAACATTTGATGATTTTTCATCATCTTTGCTAGTCAATAAGTGAGCAATTAGATATAAACCTCCAATTACTCCTCCTGAAAGAAGAAACCCTAAAGGGATATCTTTATTCTCGGAATTAATAAGAAAGCTCGACGCTATAAATCCTAATATAGAAACGATAGCAACGATTATCGAAGTTAAGAGATTGCGTTCAAGTTTTCTTAAATTTTTCATTATTTGACTAATACTTTCTTCCAGTTTGCCATTGTGACAATACCATGTTCAGTTTTGAGTTCAACCTCACCTTCAATAAGAGGTGCAACATAGTCTCTGAACTCTTGAGACATTCTTGTGGCATCAACCATCATTGATGGTTTGATAACACTTTCAGCGTTAGCAACTAATGATAAGTCTGCTAATTCTAAGTCAATCTTATATGGGTTTTGACTAACTCTTTTGAAAATAACCATTTTACCTGTAACACCTTCTAAGGCAGCCATAACTGCTCTTTTTCCGGTTTCGATTGCTTCTTCTCTATCAACCTTACTAATAGCGAGTGGGCATGCTCTTTGAGTTAAAGAGAATTCAACTGGTCTAGTTGGTAAGTTGAGTCTATTTTCAATGATTTCACATAATCCAGCAGCAGCACCACCAAGTTGAGCGTGGCCGAAGCCATCAACACGGGTGTTCTTATTGCTTCTTTCAAACTCAATGCCTTCAGAGATACAAACCATCGCGTATCCTTTTGTGTCATATACTTTTTTAACATCCACTAAGAATTGTTCTAAATCGAATTTATTTTCTGGGATATAGATTAAGTGAGGTCTAGTTTCTTCTGGGAGAAGATCAGCGGCAGCGGTTAACCATCCAGCATTTCTACCCATAACTTCAACGACGTGAATCTTTCCAACTTTGAAGCAGCAAGCATCCATGCTTAATGCGTTAACGGTGTTGATAACAAATTTAGCAGCGCTTGGGAAACCTAATGAGTGGTCAGTACACGCTAAATCGTTATCGATAGTTTTTGGAACGCCAATAACTCTGACATCGAGATTTAATTCATTGCAGAGATTGGATAATTTGTTACAAGTATCCATGGAATCATTACCACCATTAACGAAGACATATTTAATGTCTCTTTTCTTCATGGTGTCGACGATCTTCATGTAAATTGGGTCATGTACATCTTTAGGAAGTTTTCTTCTTGTTGTTCCTAAGATACTACCTGGTGTTTGAAGTAAAAGTTCAATTTGGTCATCGCTTTCTTGGTCGATGTCGATGAGCTTATCATCAATCATTCCTTCAATACCATTGAGTGAACCATAGATATGATTGATTTCATCACGGTGAAGTTTTGCTTCTTTGATTGCCCCATAGAGTGAGGTATTAATAACAGAGGTTGGTCCTCCTGATTGGATATAAACCATGTTTTTCATATTAGTAATCTCCTATTTCAAAAATAATATTATCTTATTAATAATATAATATTCAATAAA
>JAEDNC010000071.1 GCA_016302705.1 Bacilli bacterium
AAAATGACATTATTACTTATCTAAAAAAAGGTGTTGCTAAAAGAACATACGTTACTTCTTATAATGCATATTTCCTTTCTACTGATAACTTATCCGAGGAAGCAACTCGGCTAATTTATCAAAGAAAAAATGTTTTTGGTATTAGTGATGAAAAGATTGTTGTTGATCATAATTCAAGTGGTGCTGCTATAGCAGCAAACATTAAAGATGTTCCTTTCGTAAGTATTAAAGTTGTACAAAATTCTTTAAACGAAAATACAAAAGTAGACGACTATCTAAAAGTCCTTGAACGTTATATTGATTTAGGAAAAGCTGTAGCTGCTACTATTGGAGACATCGGTAGAAAAGATATCTTAAGAGGAGGACAATTCTAATGGAAAGAAGCAAGAATAAAAATAGTATTAATACTATTTTAAAGTCGTTCTCTTTACTCCCAGTCTTAATGGCGGTTTTAGCCGCCTCAATCGTTGCTCCTTTAACTGTGATTTATGTTATTAAAGGAGATGTTGTCTTTTTAATTGTCGCAGCTGTTATTTTAGTCTTACTTTTATTCGGTTATGTTTTTGTTATTTTCTATATCTCGAAAATGGTTAGAAAAATCTTCTTTAATCAAATCTACACAAAGACATACCGTAACTTAAAAAAGATTGTTAAAAACGACATTAGTTTTGAAAGATACGATGACCAAAATATCGTTGAAATCAATGAATTAAACGAAATGATCGATGATATAAAAAAGAAACTCGATGGTGGATTCCTTGTTATTAGAGAGCAGGATTATTCATCTTTGAATTTAGAATATATCGATAAGTCAAAGAAACTCATTACTTATGAATCTTTCAAAAAGAATATTGCTCATATTATCTATTTATCGCAATCATTCCGCAATATGGTTATCTCTGTTTCTTATCCAATCGAACGTCCTTTAGAAGAAGAGGACAAGGATAGAATTCTTAACCTATATACAAAAGTATTTGAAGATTATTCAAACCCTCTATTTATTTATGGCCAAGATGGTAAGAGTTTATTAATTTATCTTCCTGTTATCTCTTCGTTAAGTAGGGTTAAAGAACAATTAGAACTCTCCTTACCTGATAGTGGCGTTGTTGTTAGAGGCGTTAACGGATTAGAGAATTTTTCTCCTAAATTCGCTGCAGTTGTTTATCCATATTCCACCGAAGAATATATTTTAAGCGACTTAAGATACGCAAAAAGACAGGATAAAGAGATTAACTTCTTTATCCCAAATAGAACTGAAAGAAATAGTGAAAAAGACACTTTGATGAATACTTCAATGAATATCAACTATATGTCAAAGATTTTCTCATGCATTTATGAGCTTAACTACGACACAGTTGATAATGAAAAGAACATTAAAATCTTAAAGAAATTAGTTAACGATTTAGCAATTTACCACAATATCGATGAAGCAGGCATTATATATTATAATGAAGCGCTTAAAGCTTATGTTCCTTATGTCACTGCTGATAATTCTAACTTATTTAAAGTTGGAGATAAGATTGATCCAAATTTTGTTAACTTATTAGCGAATAATGCTGACCCTGATAATTCATATTATTTCTTTAGTAGAAATCACGCTAATAACCTTTTGGGACGTCAATTCGATTTATATGGAATTACTAGTGGATTTTATCAAATAGCAAGAAATAAAAACGGATTCCCAATTTCTTTAGTTTACTTCTTTAATAGAGAAGGAGTTTTGAATCTCAATTCTTATTTAAGAGAATCTTTCTTTGTTATCTGTTCTAGATTATCTAGCTATTTTATTCAAAAAGAAGGAGCGGATTATGTTGATGTCCGTAATTCTGAAAATGAATACATCCTCTCTATGAGTGATTATATGATGTATAAAGTCAATGATGATTTTAACCTCGCCTATCTTTCTAACGGATTAAAGAAAGCGTTCCCGAAAACCGAAATTGGTAAACCATGTTATAAATGTTTTTATGGCTTAGATAGACCATGTCACGATTGCCCAATTAAAACACATAAGAAAAAGAGCACAACCATTAATAAGAGTGGTTACGATATTTCCTTAACATTAAATGATCGTAAGAGTCCTTTACGTACTTTGCTATGCGCTAGAAACGATTCTAGTAGTGAAATTAACACAAAAGACTTATTTGATAGAGAATTCCTCACCTTATCTTATTTATCGCTCTTAAATACCCTTAAAAACGAATATTATTCAAATGGTCGTGGATATATTCTTTTAATTAGTATCGATAATAGCGAAGACTTTATTTCTTCTCAAGGCAGTGAAGGTTTCTTATTTGCAACTAGATGCTTAATTAGAAATATTAAGAATAAATTAAAGATTAACGATATCTTTATCTATAACCCAACCACTTTAGCGATTCACCTCACTAATAAAGGTCACGCAGATATTCTAAATATCTGTGAAAATATTTACGAACTCTCAAAACAACATTATTTTGATGATGAAAGTAAAGACAAATTTAATTTAACTTATTTGCCAATAGGTTATCCACGTGGATACGCATCTGCGGATGATTATGTTAGACATATGAATGATGTTTATCACAACACTAGCTACGATAGAAACAAAGACTTTATTTACTTCTGTGACTATCCAATTAGCCGTAGTGCTTCTAAACGCGACTTCATGCTTTCAATTATTGAAAATGAATTCTCTGGTCAAACATCTAACTCTGTTAATCTCCAACCAATCGTTTCAGTCAAGAATCGTCACATTTTTGGCGCTGAAATTCTTCTCCGTATTAACGACGCTCATAGAAACATCTTCTTTAACGCTGAAGAAATTTCCCGTATCGCTGAAAGCGAAAACAAGACTCATATCATTACAGAGTCTATTGTTAACTTTGTTGGTAAACTTTATAAAGATTATGGTAAGAGCATCTTTAAACTCCATGATTTCAGTCGTATCGCTATTAACATCGACCAAACTTACTTAAAAGATCCTAACTTAATCAAAGCAGTTATTAAACTTTGTGAAGCAAATAATCTTCCAAACAACTTCATCTCATTTGAAATTCCAGAAGAGATGATTCTTGATAACATCGATAATATTAAGAGATTTGCTAACGAATTATCTAACTATCATATCTATTTCTCTGTCGATAGATATACAGGTGCATATATTGGCAGTGAGAAGCTTAAAGATCTTGGTTTTAACGAGGTCAAGATTGCTCGAGACTTAATTACCAAGATTGATAAAGATCCAATTCAACTCAAGGCAGTTGCTGATATTGTCAAAAATGCGAAAAACGTCGGTATCTCTATTGCTTGCGTTGGTGTTGAAAACGAAGCACAATTCAAAGCACTCCAAAAACTTGATAGTGAAATGGTTGTTCAAGGTTACTACTTGTATAAGCCACTCACTAGAAGTGATTTTATCTCCGCAATTATCTCATAAGATATATAACAAAAAAGCGCATTGCGCTTTTTTTCATTGTATTTCGCTAATAAAAAATCCATCGATTTGATGGATTATTTACTTTCGTTTTGAATGTCTTCAAGAAGTTGCTTTTTAAGAGCTTCTTTTTGTTCGTCGGTTAAGTCAGAAACTTTAATTGGTTCTTTCTTAGTTTGCTTTCTAACATAGAGAACTAAACCGACGATATTTGCTGCTAAGATTAAGACTAATGGGATAACAGCGATTAATAAGTAAGCAGTAGTGTTTCTTGCGAAGAATCCAAGAAGCGTTTGTGAATTTTTAAGTGCTTCAATTTGTTCAACGGATTTATTACCAGCAACATTGATAAGCATCAAGATGTGGATCACGAAGAAGAACACGGTGAGAGCAACATCAAGAGCTGCTAGTGAG
>JAEDNC010000008.1 GCA_016302705.1 Bacilli bacterium
CAGCTATCACGACATGCATCAACGATATTGAGCTTAGCTTTCCAACCCATTTCTTTTAATGCTTTAGATGCATCCGCGTAGTTTTCATCAACATCACCAGGTCTTCTATCTTTGATTTCATATGGAATCTTAACTCCATTTGCCTTTTCGAAAGCATTTACTAAATCTAAGACTGAAGTTCCTGTTCCGGTACCTAAGTTATAAATAACTAATCCTGGTTTGGTTTCTAATTTCTTTAAGGCTGCTAAATGGCCACTTGCTAAGTCCACAACGTGGATGTAGTCTCTGACACCTGTACCATCATGTGTCTTATAGTCGTTACCAAAGACATTAAGGAATGGACGTTTGCCAACTGCAACTTGAGTAATATATGGCATCAAATTATTTGGAATGCCTTGTGGGTCTTCTCCAATAAGTCCGCTTTCGTGAGCGCCAATTGGATTAAAGTACCTAAGGATAGCAATGTTAGCATCTTTATGATTAGCAGCGTAATCATTAAGCATATATTCAATTTCAAGTTTTGTTTGACCATATGGATTTGTACATCCACCAATGTTATCACTCTCTTTAAGTGGGACATGGTCTGGAACACCATAAACTGTTGCAGAACTTGAAAATACCAGGTTTTTGACGTTAAATTCGCTCATCAAGTTAAGCAAAACGATACTTGAACCGATATTGTTTCTAATGTATAAACCAGGTTTTTGAGTTGATTCTCCAACACTCTTAAGACCAGCAAAGTGGATGATTGCTTCAATCTTTTCTTTTTTGAAGATTTCTCTCATTTTGTTCTCATCACAGACATCAGCCTCGTAGAATGTTGGTCTTTTGCCTGTGATCTTTTCGACACGGTTAAGAACTTCTGGCTTGGAATTAACATAGTTGTCAACAATAACAACGTTATAATTGTTCTCTAATAATTGAACAACTGTGTGGCTTCCAATATAACCTGTACCACCTGTAACTAAAATTGCCATCTTCTTATCTCCTTTTAATTTCTTGAATAATCAGTTTATGAACTATTTTCGGGTTAGCGTTTCCATTAGTAACTTTGTTAACTTGTCCAACTAAGTAACCAATGACATGGTCTTTTCCTTCCTTATAGTCAGTTACTATTTGAGGGTTACTATCTAAAAGTTCACTAATAATATCTAATAACTTAGCCTCATCATTTACAAGAGAGAAATTTCTTTCTTGTAACACCTTCTCTATTTTTTTATCACTAGAATGAGCTTCTAAAAGTATTTCTCTAGCTTGCTTATTTGATAGCTTATCTTGCTCCACTAACAAAACGAGATTACCTAACTCAATACTAGAAATATTAAATTCTTTAATGGAGATGTTTTCTTTGTTAAGAATTGCTTGGACATCTACGTTAATCCAGTTAGCGAGTAATTTAACCGAACATCCTGTTTTTAATCCTTCATCAAAATAATCAGTGATATCTTTGCTATTCACTAAAAGTGAGGAATCATAATCATTAAGTCCAAGCGCTTTGTATCTTACCTTCTTTTCGCTAGCAAGTTCTAAAGAACTATCTATCGCATCTTTAATAAATTCTTTTGAGAGCTTAATAGGTGGAATATTTGGATCGGTGAAGAACTTATAATCCACAGCATCCACTTTTTCTCTTAACTTAACAGTTCTTTTATGCGCTTCATCATATCTTCTAGTCTCTTGTTTGATTGATTTACCTTCTTTAATCAAGTTAGACTGACGGCTTATTTCATAATCAACTGCTTTTTGAATGTTCGCTAATGAATTTAAATTCTTAATTTCTACTTTGTGGCCAAGTTTGTTACTGCCTTTTTCTGATAATGAAACATTAACATCGCATCTTAAGTTACCAAGTTCGGCTTTACCTTCACTAATACCAAGGAAAGTAACCATTGAACGAATTGTTTCTAATACTTCTTTAGCCTCACTGCCACTTGTAATATCTGGTAAAGTAACAATCTCAAAAAGTGGAATACCTGCTCTATTAAAATCAAGATATGATTCGTTTCCAATATGGAATTGGCGACATGTATCTTCTTCAATATGGAGTCTTTCTACCCTAATAATTTTTCCACTATTGAGGGTTAAATATCCATTTTTGCCAATTGGATTAAATGCCTGAGTTATTTGATAACCTTTTGGAAGATCGCTGTAGAAGTAATTTTTCCTTTCAAAAGTCAAAATATCACTAATTTCCATATGTAAAGCGTGAGATAGTCTAATTGCATTAACTATTGCTTGCTTATTAACACTAGGAAGAGTGCCTGGAAAAGACATATCAAGTAAAGAAAGACAGGTGTTACTAGGAGCAACGTAACTCACTGGGGCAGATGAAAACATCTTGGACTTAGTGTTCATCTCAACATGCATTTCTAAACCAATAACAACATTAAATTCCATCGTCATCTCCTGCGATAATATTTGCTAATCCTGTAAACTTTTCAATTTGGTTTGCAATATTGAGCAAAAGTGCCTCATCAAAGGGTTTTGCCGATAAATTTGCTCCAAAAGGCATATTTTTTTCAAATCCGATTGGAAAAGTTATTGATGGGAAACCACCCATATTTGCATAGGCCATATAGTTATCAGCGATTAAGTATTCATCAGCGATTTTATTTTTTGTTGATTTGATAAATGGAGCAATTGATGGACTGGCTGGATTATAAATAACATCATATTGTTCAAGTACTTTACTTATGGAATTAACTATTACTCGACGACATTTTTGCGCTCGAACGAACAATTCCTCTCGATTGTCTTTTAAAAGCGAGAAACTACCAATAACTAGACGTCTTTTCGCGTATTCAGAAATCCCTTCTGTTCTAGTTTTAATCACTAAGTCAGCATATGAATCTCCATCGATCATATTTCCGAATTTAACCCCATCTAAATTCGCGTAATTACTCGTTGCTTCTGCGGATGAAATGATAATATATGTAGGATATATAGACTTGAGTATTTTGCTATCGATTGAAACATAGTCGACAATCGCGCCTTGACTCGTCAAATACTCGACTGTTTTATTAAAAGCGTTTAGAACTACCTTATCAGAAATTGAAGCGTTAATCTCTTTAATAACCGCAATTCGTTTTCCTTTAAGAGAGTCATCTAATCTAGAAGTGTAGTCTTCAACTTTATTAAAAGAAGATGACATATCTTTATTGTCTCTGCCTGCTAAAACATTTAGAAGATAAGCACTATCAAACACATTTCTTGTAAAATAAGCCACATGGTCTAAAGAACACGCAAACGGTAATAATCCATATCTAGATATTCTTCCCCATGTTGGTTTAAAACCCACCAATCCAGCGTATGATGCTGGTTTTCTAACAGAATCACCAGTATCACTTCCAATTGAAATAGGAACAATACCAGCACTAACAGCAGCTGCGCTGCCACTACTCGATCCACCAATCATATGTTTATGGGATTTGTCCCATGGATTATAAGCAGCACCTAAATGTCCGTTTGTGCCGCTTCCACCCATGGCGAGTTCATCCATAGTAGTTTTACCTATTAGAATCGCACCCTCGTTTTCTAATCTAGACACAACTTCAGCATCAAAAATAGGAACATATCCTTCAAGAATTTTACTACTAGCGGTAGTTGGAATATCTTTTGTGGAATAATTATCTTTAATAACTACTGGAACGCCATATAAAAGATTGTCTTTTTTATTTTCATCTAGAGTTTTAACTTTTTCAAAAGCTTCTTTCTCACATATATATTCAAACGCATTGTTTTTGTCTTGTTTTGCAAGTTCAATTGCGTACTTAACTAAGTCAAAAGGAGCCACTTCTTTATCGGTTATTGCCTTATGTAGGTCTAAGAGAGTCATTCTTTTGTAGTCCATTACTTAACTACCCTAGGGAGGACAATATAATCCCCGTTCTTTCTCTTGGAATTTTTTAATGCATCTTCTTTAGTGATTGTCTCTTCAACAACGTCATCTCTTAAAAAATCATTAGTGATTTCAAAAGGAAAAGTCATCGGTTCAACATCATCCACTCCTTTAATGTCTTTGATTAAATCCATTTGCATAGTAATGGTTTCAAAATCAGATGTTAATTTGTCATATTCTTCATCTGACATTTCCATCATCAGTTTTCTAGTTGCGATAATTAATGTTTCTTTAGAGACCTTTTTCATGCATGTTAAATTTAGCACATGTATGCATTTTTATAAAATAAAAAACACCTTAATCAAAGATTTTGGTGTTTTTAGTCTTAAGTTTTATTTAATAAGAGCAAGGAATTCTTCTTCACCAAGAACTTGTATTCCAAGCGCATGAGCTTTATCTAATTTAGATCCAGCCTCTTCTCCAGCAATAACACAGTCAGTAGCCTTACTTACTGAGCCAGTGACTTTTGCTCCCACGTCTTCTAATAAGGCAGTAGCTTCTTTTCTGCCCATTGATGAAAGAGTGCCAGTTAAGACAACTGTTTTACCAGAGAAATATGAATTTGCAGCTTTAGTTGTGCTTCCAATGAACTTAAAGTTAACTCCTCTTTCTTTTAACTCATTAATGAGTTCAACATTTTTTTCATCACTAAACCACGCGAGTAAGGATTTAGATAGAACTGGTCCGACATCAGGAATTTCAAGTAGCTCTTCCTCAGTGGTTGCCGCTAAAGCGTCAATATCACCATATTTTCTTGCTAAAGTTTTAGCCATTTTTTCGCCGACTTCTTTAATACCTAAGCCGAACAATACTTTTTCTAATGAGTTCTCTTTACTCTTTTCAATTCCGGCTAATAAATTATCGATTGATTTATCCTTCCATCCATCTAACGAGATAATGTCATCACGATATTGGGATAAGTCATAAATGTCCTTAATAGAATGAATGAATCCTTGGTTGAAGAATTGTTCAGCAACTTTTTCTCCAAGTCCTTCAATGTCCATAGCGTCTCTACTAGCAAAATGGATAATGCTTTCGATTTTTTTAGCTTCGCAATGAGTATTAAGACAGAAATGCATTGCATCAATTCGAGTAAGTGGAGATCCACAAACAGGACATTTGTCAATCATTTCAAAGTCAATAACATCGTCAGAACGGCGTTCTTTTACTGGTCTAACGACTTCTGGGATAACATCTCCGGCCTTTCTAATAACAACATAATCACCGACTTTTAAATCCTTTTCTCTAATGAAGTCTTCATTATGTAAAGTTGCCCTTTGAACTAAGCTACCAGCAACCCTTACAGGCTCTAAAACAGCGTTAGGAGTAATCTTTCCAGTACGTCCAACTGTGTAAATAATATCAGTTAGTTTTGTGATAACTTCTTCAGGCGGGAACTTATATGCAATAGCCCATTTTGGTGTTTTAGACGTATAACCTAATTTATCATACATATCCATGTCATCAACTTTGATAACAATGCCATCGATATCATAGGCTAAAGAAGGTCTTTTTTCGGTATATTCATTAATGAAATCAATGACTTCATCAATTCCATTACACAATCTTCTTTCTGGATTAGTCTTAAATCCTAATCTATCTGCCATATTTAATGCTTCTGAGTGATAGCGTAATCCAAAATCTTTTGCGTTAACAACGTAATACCAGAAGGCATCAAGTCCACGATTAGCAGCAATTGCACTATCAAGTTGTCTAATACTACCAGCAGCAGCATTTCTTGCATTAGCAAATAATGGTTCACCAGTTAATTCTCTTTCTTTATTTAATCGTTCAAGGGATTTCTTTGGCATAAAGACTTCGCCACGAATCTCATATTCATCGTCTAAATCAATATGACTAGGAACAGATTTAATGGTAATAACGTTACTGGTAACGTCTTCTCCAACAGTTCCGTCTCCTCTAGTAGCAGCGTAGATTAGTCTATTTCTATAAACAAGAGAAATACCAAGGCCATCAATTTTCATTTCAGCCATATATCTCACTTTATCAACTTGGAGAACATCTCTAATCTTTTTATCAAAGTCTCTTAAATCTTCATCGTTAAAAGCATTTGCTAAAGAGAGCATCATTCTTTTGTGAGTAACTTTTTGAAATTCATCTTGGACCATTCCTCCAACTCTTTGAGTTGGTGATAATGGACTTTTTAATTCAGGATGAGCGTTTTCTAAAGCGATTAATTCTTGCATTAATCTATCATATTCCGCATCGGTTACTGAAGGATTATCTAATACATAATATTCATAATTGTACTTTTCGAGTAATTTAGTAATCTCTTCTACTCTTAATTTAGGATCCATAATTATTTGCTCCCTTTGGATATCATTTTATGATTTCCAAGAAGTGTTTTTTCACCATGATCTTCGAAGTTAACGACAATAATTCCATCTCCTTCTAAAGCAGTGACCACTCCTTTGCCAAACTTTTGATGTATACAAATATCTCCAACTTTCCAATCATCAACACCATTGTTGACTTCTTGAGAAAATGGTTCTTCCACAAATGGAAGATCATCAAAGACAATCGCATCTTTCTTTTTGTCTTCGTAACTATAGTGATATGAAGGGCGATTGTCTCTAAAAGAGTTTCTTGTTGTTGGTCTACTAGCGGTAGAATTACCACTTTCAGCGATAAACATTGATTCACTTAATTCAGATTTAACAACATAGCTAAATCCATGTGAATAAGTTAAATAAAGCCTTTCTTTAGCTCTAGTGAAAGCAACATACGCTAATCTTCTTTCTTCTTCAATAGCAGCATAGCCACCTTCGGTAAGGGCTCTGTTAGATGGGAAAACTCCTTGATTTAATTTAACAACAAAGACGACTGGATATTCTAACCCTTTAGCGGTGTGGACCGTCATTAAAGTAACGTGTTCTCCCTCCACCATATCATCCTGAGCAGATACAAGAGCAACATTTTGTAAATATTCATCAAATGTAGCGTCTGGATTGCTCTTCAAGAAGTGTCTTAAATCTTCGAATAAAGATTTGACGTTTTCTAAACGGTCATCGCAATCTTCATCGAGTAAGAGGTAATCGTAATATCCGATATCATTAATTAAATCTTCAAGAATCTTAGAGAAGGTTTCTTCGTCTTTATTAATTTCATCGCGCGTATGGTTAATGCGCATAATGAGTGAACGTAATGTGTTGATAGCCTTTGGAGGACATTCTTCTAAAGCATAATCCTCACAAATATATTCATACATTGATAAATTGTGTTCTAAAGCTGCTTTTTTTATTTTTAGTGTTGCAGTATCGCCAATTCCTCTTCTTGGAGTGTTGATAATTCTCTCGAAAGAAATGTCATCTTTCATGTTGTTTATGAGGCGAAAATACGCAAGAACGTCCTTAATTTCGGCTCTTTGGTAGAATTTCATGCCTCCATAAATGACATATGGAATTTGCTTTGCCATTAATGCTTTTTCAAATTCAAGAGTAACATAGCTGCTTCTATAAAGAATAACAATATCAGAGAGTTTATAATGTTGAACTTCTCTTAACATCTTGATTTCTCGAGCAACATATTCAGCTTCTCCAAGCCCGCTATCAGCGCATCTCACAGTAATCGCGTTTCCTTTAATATTGTCTGTATACAAATTTTTAGGAACACGCATCTTGTTATGAGATATCAATTTGTTAGCGCTATCGAGGATGTTTTGAGTGCTACGGTAGTTTCTATCGAGAATGACAGTTTTAACTCCAATAAATTTCTTATCTAAATCTAAGATGATGCCTTGGTTAGCACCTCTCCATGTATAAATAGTCTGATCTGGGTCACCAACAACATATAATGTTGATGTTGGCTTAAGTAATAATCTAATTAATTTGTCTTCTGTATCATTAGTATCTTGAAACTCATCAATAAGAATGTGGTCAATTCTGTCTTGCCATTTTGCTCTTACCATTGGGAAAGAAGTAAGAATTTGATTTGCTCTTAGAAGTAAATCATCAAAATCTAAGGCATATTGTCTTGCTTTGATATTTTCATATTCTTCATAAAATTCTAAACAAGTTTTCTCATCTTCAAATCTCTCATGGTCAATTCTGATATCATCAGGATACTTTTCTTTGAGTTTGCAACTACCAATATAATTAACGGTTTTCTTGATAATTGGGTCACTCTTTTTATAACCTCTATTCGCTGCGATATCTTTGATGATTTTTAGTTGATCTTCTTCATCCAAGATAGTGAAGTTGGAAGGATAATTAATAACATTAATTTCTTGCCTTAAGAAATAAGCGGCAAATGAGTGGAATGTTTTAATGGTCAAATCTCTTTCGCATTCAGGAACGATTTGAACAACTCGGTTTTTCATTTCGTTAGCAACTTTATTGGTAAAAGTAATTGCTAAAATCTTCCAAGGTTTCACTCTACATTTGGAAATAAGATAAGCAATTCGGTAAGTTAAAACACGAGTCTTTCCACTGCCTGCTCCAGCAATGACTCTTGTATACTGACTATTGGCTTCAACAGCCTCTAATTGTCGTTCATTAAGCGAACTAACTAATTCAGAATATTGCATAGCAATATACTAACACATATATAGAGTCTATTCAATTTGATTTCAACTATTTTTATTTAAGTATTCTCTCATCTCTTTTTCGCCACAATAGTACTCAACTATAACGTGATTCTCTAACTTGATTAAAAATGGAGTCCCATAGATAAAAAGATTAGAGATATCACTTACTCCAATAAGTTCTCCCGAGCTTCCATAAACCGTGTTTTCATCTGTTTGGACAAAATAGATTGTCTCGTTTGATGAAAAATAATATGACATCACTTCCTGTTTAATCTCTTTGCAGTGGCCACATGTAAGAGAATAAAAATAAACAAAATACAAATCTCCAGTCTGCGAAAACACATCTATCCAATCTATATGCGTAGTTACATCCGAGTAATCATATTCTTTTGAAATTATGTTAGCGTGCGTATTGGAACACCCTGATATAAGTAAAGTAAATAAAAGCAACAGCTTCATAAAACCCCCTCAATATTAATAAGAGGGAGATTTTTGGAATTTTTTAAAAATTTTCTTTAAATTTGTTATCATTGTTGTATGAATTTCTTAAAGAAAAGAGAAACTCCAGTTCAAAACATTTCATATATTGGAATCATGGCAGCAATTAATGTTGTCTTTGTTTTGATTTCAAGTTTGCTCCCGATTTTATTTATCTTATTAGTGTTTATTCTTCCTTTAACAAGTGTCATCGTCACAATCTACTGTAAAAAAGCATATTTTCCAGTCTACTTTGTGACCACTCTTGCTCTTACTTTTGCGGTAACTTCTGGCTTTTCAATATTTGATACATTCATCTATGTATTACCTTCTCTTATAACCGGTTTTATCTTTGGTTTGTTAATTGAAAAAGGCATCTCCGCAATTTATATTTTGGTAATTAATTCTATCGTTCAATATCTATTGACGTATTTAACCTTCTACATTTTAGATAATCTCATTACTCACGTTAATTTCTTTGATTCAATTTATAATCTAGTAGGACTTAGCTACTTTGAATTTAAAGGAGTTTTGACGAATATTTTCATCTATATAATCGCTCAAATTCAAGTTTTACTTACTTATATACTCGTGAGATACGAAGTTAATAGAATCGGAATTGAAATTAACCTCAAATGTGAAAATAGATTTATTCTTTATTTAGTGGTTTTAGTCTTTGGTTTACTTACTCTTTTTAGTGTTCTATTCTTCCCAAATTGGGCCACTATTTTTACTCTAATTATTCTTCCAATTATCTTCTTTGAATTAATCGAATTGATAATGAAAATTAAGCCATGGATCTATGTTCTCCTTGGTGTTTCATTATTTGCGTCTATCTTCTTATTCGCGTTTTTAACAAAGTATGTTCAATCACCAAATCAGTTGGTTCTTCTATATGTTTTCTTTGCTTTTATAACAATAATAGATTTTATCGTATATTATTGTTTCAAACCGAAAGTAGAACATATAAAATAGTTATACATGATTATGAGTTCACTATTTAAAAACATTGGTAAAGGCATCGGCTATTTCTTTGCGTTCCCTGGTCTAATTATTGCTATTGCAATATATGCAGTATTTGGCCTCATTGTTTTTATTTTTCAATTCTTTAAATTAATCTTCCTCTTCTTCACAGGAAGAACTCTTTTCTCTGACCTTCCAGAAGATATCGAATTAAAAGCGTTAAAAGCGCAAGCAAATGAATCTGCGAAAGAAGAAAAGAAAGAAGAGAAACCATTAAGTTTATATCCATCCGATTCGGTTGTTTATGGAGCAGGTTATTCTTCTCCTTTATTTAATAAAGAAGAGAAAAAAGAAGTAGAAACTGAACCTCAAGTCGAAAAAGAAATTGAAGATTACGCTAAACCGGCAGTTGAACCAGAACCAGAGGAAGGAGAAGAATACTAATATGAATATATTTATTCCTTCTTTAGTAACGTTATCTGATAACGATAAAAGATTAATCTTCTCTATCCTTCTTATCGTCATTATTTTATTAGTCTTAATTGGTTTCCTTGGTTATTTGTTATTTAGAATAATGAAATGGCAATCAAAGAAGATGGACACTCTTATTCACGACGTAGTCGTTAATAAAGTCATTACAGATCGCAAGCATCTTGTGAAATATGGTAGAAGTAAGAACTGGGCATTATTTTTTAAACAAGCCTATATTCCTCTACTAATCATTATTGTCGGAGTGGTTGTTTTAATTATTCATAACGCAGTCAATGATTATTGGAACTATAATCCGTTTTCAACAGTAGATGGATTTGGGACTCTTTTCTGGACATGGAAAGCAAGTGGCGAATTCACCGGCACTCAATACGATATTATTAGGTTCCAAATCATCGTTTTAGATAACACACCACATTTAGTAAAAGAAGCGTGGGCAGGATACGTTGTTGGTCCTTGCTTCATTGTCGGTGGTACATGGTATCTTATTTCGGCTATGTCCCTATTAGCGAGAACATTCCTTCTCTATAAGAGAAGTAGAGAAGTGTTTGAAAAAAGCCTCGCTGGTTATAACCAAAGCGAAGCTTCTAAAACTGATATAGCAGTTCAACAAGAATCAAGTGCTGAATAATTACTTGCTTAACTGAAGAAGTAAAATAATTTGAACAGCAATATAAATCACTAACGATAAATCAACAACGCCCAAAAACCAGCAGATGCGTTTCTTCGCAACTGCTTTTCTTTTTTTCTTTTCGATTGCTAGTGCTTCTTTGCTATCCATAAAATTAATATTTAATTGTATTACTTGTACGTGGATATGGTTGAACATCACGAATGTTTTGCATACCGGTGATATACATTAATAATCTATCGAAGCCAATACCAAAACCTGAGTGGACACATCCACCATAACGACGGGTGTCTAAATACCACTCTAATCCTTCACTGATACCCATTTCATCCATCTTGGCTTTTAAAACGTCGTATCTTTCTTCTCTTTGTGATCCACCAACGAGTTCGCCAACTGCTGGAACTAATAAGTCACATGCAGCAACGGTTTTATTGTCTGGATTAACTTTCATATAAAAGGCTTTGATTTCACGTGGATAATCAATCAAGAAAAGTGGCCCATTAACAACCTTTTCTGTTAAATATCTTTCGTGTTCAGATTGTAAATCCATACCCCATTCGATATTGCTATTTTCGAATTTTACGCCATTTCTTACAGCGTTTTTGAGTATTTCAATACCTTCTGTGTAGCTCATTTTCTTAAATTCAGAATTAAGAACATGGTCTAATCTTTCAAGCAATGTGTTATCAATCATTTGGTTGAAAAATTTCATTTCTTCTGGGCATGCTTCTTTAACATAAGCGATACAGTATTTAATGCAATCTTCAATGACTTCCATGTTGCCATTAAGGTCAGTGAACGCCATTTCAGGTTCGATCATCCAGAATTCAGAAGCGTGTCTAACAGTGTTAGAGTGTTCGGCTCTAAAAACAGGGCCAAAAGTATAGACATCTCTAAATGCTAAAGCAAATGGTTCAACATGAAGTTGGCCAGTAACAGTTAAGTTAACTTTACGACCATAGAATGAAAATGGATCTTTGGTATCGTGTGTAGTGACATCAAAAACATTTCCTGCTCCTTCACCATCATTGGTGGTAATTTCTGGAGTATGTACGTAAATAAAGCCTCTCTCTTGGAAGAATTGGTGAATTGCGTAAGAAAGAACGCTTCTCACTCTAAAGACAGCTTGGAAAGTGTTCCCTCTTGGTCTAATGTGAGCGATATCTCTTAAGAATTCAAATGAGTGTCTCTTCTTTTGAAGAGGGTAATCTTCATCACAATCTCCTAATAAGACTGCGTCTGTTACATTAATTTCAAATGGTTGTTTGTTTTCTGGAGTAACAACTACTTTGCCAGTTACTTCAATCGCGCACCCATTTCTAAACGAAGCGAGTAATTCATAATCTTTGCTATCTTTGGAATAAACGAGTTGGACATTTTTAAAATATGTTCCATCATTGAATTCAATGAATCCAATTTGACCGTTGCTTCTGTTAGTTCTAACCCATCCTTGAAGATTAACTGAATTATTTAATAAAACTTCTTTTTCTTCTTGATCACCGAATAATACGATGTCATATAATTCAAAATTTGTTGTTTTAACTTGTTCCATTGACATATGTCCTCTCAGTAATTGTATCAATATTGGTTTTAATCTTTAAGAAAGATTTAAAATTTATTCCATTCATCAATTTCCCAGTTTGGGTCTACTGATAAATCGAGTGGTGCGAATACCTTTAAGTCGTATAATCGCTCAGCAACTTTGGCAATCATTGCTGCGTTATCAGTACAGCACCACATAGGTGGAATATTAATTTCGACGCCTAATCTATTCATTTCAAGAGTCATTTGTTCTCTTAAATATGAGTTAGCGGATACACCACCCGCTAAAATAACTTGATTAACTTTATGGTCTTTAATGACCTTAATTGTACGGTCAATTACTAATCCAACAGCGACATCTTGGAAAGACTTACACATATCTTCAACATTAACATTTTCGCCTTTTTGTTCAAGGTTATGAACAAGGTTAATAACATTTGTCTTCAGCCCTGAATAAGATAAGTCTAATGTATGTTCTCCTCTTAGAGGAGTTGGTAAATCGTAAGTATGCTTTCCAACTTTTGCTAGTTTATCGATTGGAACGCCTCCTGGATAAGGAAGTCCAAGAACTCTAGCGACTTTGTCGTAGCATTCTCCAATCGCATCATCTCTAGTTTTGGCGATAATTTCAAAGTCTAAATGATCTCTCATAAGTACGAGTTCAGTATTACCACCGCTAACGACTACCGCTAGCATTGGAAACTTAAATTCTGAAACATATTCGTTAGCGTAGATATGCCCTGCTAAGTGATGAACAGGAATAAGAGGAATCTTATATAGCATTGATATAGTTTTAGCAGCCTGTAATCCGACGTGAAGAGCACCAATTAATCCTGGTCCTCTAGTAACAGCTACAGCGTCTAAATCTTCAAAATTTAGCTTTGCTACTTCCATCGCTTCTTTAATAACTACTGAAATGTTTTCGGCGTGTAGTCTACTAGCAATTTCAGGCATAACTCCACCGTATTTGCGGTGAACATCAATTTGAGTAGAGACAATATTAGATAAAAGCTTGCCATTATCAATAACCGAAGCAGCTGTTTCATCACAGCTACTTTCAATTGCAAGAATCTTCGCCATTATCCATTCACCTCCAATACCATATATAATGCGTCTTCACCATTGCTGTAATATTGTGGTTTCTTGATAATAGTCTTAAAACCATGCTTGGTGTAAAACTTGATTGCTTTTTCGTTACTTTCTCTTACTTCTAAGGTAAGAGCATTAACTTTCTTTGCTCTAGCGTCTTTAATAACTTCTTCTATAAGTTGGCTACCAACACCAGATCTTTGAATATCAGGATGAACAGCGATTTGACAAATTGTACCACTATCGAATGTCACCCAATAATCAACAAAGCCAACTACATATCGTAAGCCAAGTGAAGCGTTAGAATATTCAATAACCCAGACATTACTCACTGGGTTTTCATGTAATTCATAAAGTAAATCTTTATCTTTCCAAGGATGAAGGAAACATTGGTTTTCAATTTCCATAACCTGAGGCAGATCAGAGTCTAACATCGGTCTAATTTCAACATCTAAATATTTCATATTTAATCTTTCATATAAACCGGTTTGACCGCTAAATCGTTTGGTGCTTTTTCTAATACACCTAATAAGGACACCATTTGTTTACAAATATTGGTGTCATTATTCTCATATCCAAGATATCTTGCATCACCACAAATTGAGTAACCTTTGTGATTAGCAATATATTCTTTAGCTTCGTCGTTAGTTTTAATCGTGTCACTGATGATAATTTCATTACCATTATAAACACCAAAATAACTTCTATTACTTCTTGCGTTAATGACACAGATAGATGGTTTGTCGTTATCTTTAAGGACTCTAAGAGATGAAACTGTATATATAGGTGCGCTACACGCTAACGAAACGATTTTCGCGATTGTAAGAGCAATACGCACACCTGTATATGAACCAGGACCAATAGATGTCACAACTTTAGTGATATCTTTTCTAACAAGTCCTAATTTTTCCATGAGTTTATCAATTTCAGGAACCATATGTTCGCTTTGAACTTGCCATGCTTCATAGCTTGTAAAACCTATAAGAACCCCATTATTTTCAAATCCAACGGATAACGAAGTGTTAGAACTATCAAGTAATAAAGTTGCCATTATTTAAGTCCTCCCACTAAGTTAGAATCACTACTATAGACATCAATGTGACGAGAAGTTTCTCCTATAGAAGTTATCTCAATCCAAAGAGTGTTTTCTGGTAATAATTCTTTGATGAATAAAGGCCATTCAATCATTGTAATACCTGTTTCATATCCAATATATTCATCTAATCCAATATCGGTGTTGATATCCGCTAAACGATAAGCATCAATATGAATAAGTGGTCTATTTCCTTTAAGGTATAGTTTCATGATATTAAATGTTGGAGATTGAACAACTTCAGTGATATTTAGTCCTCTAGCGACTCCTCTCACTAAAGTAGTTTTTCCAGCACCTAAATCTCCGACTAAAGCGATGACTGTTCCATTGGGAACATTCTTCGCGATTTTAAGACCAAATTCATCCATTTGGTCACATGAAAATATGTCAAATACATAATGTTCCATATCTATTCTTCTTTTTCCTTATCTAAAGTTCTCAAGAACTTATCGTAATACTTCTTAATTCTTTCATCATCAAATGGCCATTCACGATTTTCCATCTTCTTGACCACTTCTTGAGTTTGGTATTTAAGTACAGCATCTAAATCATCGCTATACTCGTATGTCTTTTTGTGTTTGATGTATTCTTTCTCATCTAAGATACGAATATCTCCGGAAGGAAATAATTTAGCGTCTAAATCGTAGTCGATATATTTAATCATTCGGTGATTGATAAGCGCTGGAGAAGCAATGTTACAATAGTAACAAATGCCTTCTTCTTTAAGCATACAAATGACGTTCCACCACTCTTTTTTAGAGAAGATAGTGACCGCTGGTTCTTTGGTAAACCATCGACGTCCGTTATTTTCTACAACCTTTGCTCTTTTTGTAGCAACTACGACATAGTCGTCATTATTAGCCAATACTAAACCACGATCCCAGCAACGATGTAAGGAACCATCATGTTTATAACATTGAATAGCTAACCAATGACCGAACAAACCCATAAATATTAGCCAATAAAGATTTCTAAGATATCTTTAATATTCCCTTTTAATTGAGTGTAGCTTTCTGGTTTGATTGGGTTATCAAATGGAATAGCAACAATAGAATCATCATATGAAAGATAGACTGCTGTTCTACCAGCCCAAAGAACAATATTTACATTGAGTAAAGCGCCTGTACAGTTAATAGACATTAAATTATTAATGAAGTCTTTGCCCAAATCTTTTTCATAATTAGCGCCTTCTTTACCATAGATAACAAAGTTATTTTGTTCATGAAGGACAGTTAAATCTTCAATATCATTAGGAGAGTCAGTTTCTTTTTCTCCTTTGATTTGAATGATATATCTTTCTTCAAAATGGAGTTTATTCTCCATAGTGAGATATTTGCCAACAAACATTACTGCTTTTTGGTATTTTTTAGCGCCTGCTTTATATAAGGCTAATTCGCCACATTCAAAAGGTACTTCTTTATAAGTGGCAGTAACGATATTTCTACTAGCGATATCAATAACATCTTTATATGCTCTGTCTTGTAAAACATCTGCAACCGCATATCTCTTTTCAAAATATAATTTTTGATCATGGACATCATTTATATCAAAGATATAATTATCAGAATGTTCCATAAAATAACGGATATACTTTTTGGTGGTGTTTGGGAATCTATTTCTTGTAAGAATATAGTGAACAATTAAAAACACTAAAGCGACGCCAATAGCAATTCCGCCAATAATCTTTCCAATATCACCTAGATTCACAAACATGATAAAGGAAGCAACAAACACCACAACAGTAATAACCATAATGATGTTATTTTCCATACGAGTCTTTTTATATACCTTGAAAATATTATTTCTTTCTTGTTCAACTTCTTCGTTAAATGGTACTTCACTCTTTTCTCTACAAAGAGGGATTAAATCTAAACTCTTATTTAACTTTTCCTGAGCTTCTTCAGGAGTCTCTACTTTAATTTTTTCATTGGGAGTAGAATTTTTGATTTTCTTTTCTTTTGCCATATTCGTTTTCAAATTGTCTATTTCAATTCCGGAGATTCTGTAAGAATCATACAAAGATAAAGAAAAATTTCATCACTGCACTTGCAATCATAAAAAAAATGCTTACCTTTGTCATCCAAACTGACACGGTGCGATTAGTTCAGTTGGTAGAGCACCAGATTGTGGTTCTGGGTGTCGT
>JAEDNC010000072.1 GCA_016302705.1 Bacilli bacterium
CAACAATCTTTTCATCACTAATACCAAAAACATTTTTTCTTTGATAAATTAGCCTAGTTGCTTCCTCAGATAAGTTATCAGTAGAAAGGAAATATGCATTATAAGAAGTAACATATGTTCTTTTAGCAACACCTTTTTTTAGATAAGTAATAATGTCATTTTGAACTTTATACTCTCTTTTAAATCCTGGAATTTCTCCTAGTCCAACATTTGAAATTGAAGTTAAGTCAATATTAGTGTCGATAATTGAACTAGAGATAACTATGTCACCAGTGGCAACTCCTTTATCTAATCCGAAGCATCTACCAACGCAGATAACCAAGTCAATATAGTATTTTTGAAGGATATATGTCAAAACAGCGCTTGTTAAAGCGGAACTATATAAACCAGAAATAACCAAAACTTCTTGATTAAAAATAGTACCTATAGATGCTTTAAATTTATTAAGGATAAGTTCTTCTTTTCTATTTAAAATGACACGATCGAAATATAGAATATCATCATGAGACGCACCTAATACGACAATCATTTTTGATTACCTCCTTCGAAAGTGTTTTTGTTAAGTAATGCTTGGAAATCATCAATTGCGACAGGCTTAGAATAATAGAATCCTTGAATCGTGTCGATTCCCATTCTTCTAAGAGCTTCAACTTGTTCTTTCTTTTCAACACCTTCAGCAACAACTTCCATTCCATTAATGTGGCCTAAATCAATAAGGAATTTAACGATAGATTTAGTCTTTTCATCTGTTAAGATTAAATCAATGAAAGATTTATCAATCTTAATCGCATCAAAAGGAATGCTCTTTAAGTTAGAAATTTGAGAATAACCAACTCCAAAGTCATCCATCAAGACTCGAATACCGGTCTCTTTAAGTTTCTTAATAACAGAAACAGATAAAAATTGGTTAACTTGTGAAGTTGTTTCAGTAATTTCAATTTCCACTAAAGAGGTTGGAACTTGATACTTATTAAGCAAGTTCATAATTGTATCAATAAAGGTATGAGAGAAAAATTCATATAAGGAGAAGTTGCATGAAATAGGCACCACTCTACGGCCTCTTTTAAGCGCGTTAGAAACGTCTTTAACAGCAGCCTCGAACATATAGATATCAATAGAAGAAAGTAAGCCTAATTGCTCCGCTCTTTCAATGAATGATCCAGGAGTAAGAAGACCATGCTTAGGAGAGTTCCATCTCGCTAAAACCTCGCAAGAAACAATTTCTTTCTTCTTTAAATTATATTTAGGTTGATAATATGGAATAAATTCACCATGCTCAAGAGCGTATTTAATCTCTTCAAGTAAGTCATCTTCGTGTTCATTTTTTTCTTTCTTCGTAAATTTAACATATGATTCGAAGTTGGCTTCACCATTACTTCTAGCGATTAAAGCATTTTCAATCGCGCCAGTAAGGTTTTCGTCTGGTTCAACTTCTGCAACTCCAAAGAATGGCTGAACCCAAATCTTTAGATCTTTTTCTTTAACAATTTCAAAGACTTTATTTATTAATTCAGTAGCGACATTTTTCACTTCTTTTTCAGTAACACCAAACATATAGATGAAGAAAACACCACGGTTAAATCCAAAAACATTTGTCTTAAATGAGAATAACCCTCTACCAAATGAATATTTGTCTTCAATGAAATTACAAATTTCATAATTTAACTGAACTGAGGCATCAGTTTTTAAAATGTTATAGCTTGTTTCTGTAGAAGTAGGAGAGAACGCCACTAAGTATTGCTTTTTAAAATGCAAGGATGGATTTCTTCTTAATTTAAGAACGCGGTTTTGGAATGCGGATAAATTGAAAAAATATGATTCGTGTCCTAGTGTATAGATATTTTCACTTTTAAGCTCTCTAAACATCACAAGTTGAGAGTGAATATATATAATTGTAAGGACTGCAATAATCGCCGTAGAAAGAGACACAGCAAAGAAAATAACGGTAACAAATTCTTGTGCAGCGTGGAATAATTCAGGCGCAAAAATAGAAATAAGCACCGCGACGAAAGAAGCCACAAACACAACAAGAGTGATTGATAAGGCAATATAGTAACGTTGTAATGGGTTGCCTTTCATTATTTCTTCTTTCCTTTCTCTTCAATCATTTGATCGAGCAATTCTCTTTTAAGTCTTTCTCTATCTTCTTCAGATAACTCTTCTAATCCTTCAATCTTTTTAGAGCTCACGTTATCAGAAACTGTAGTTTCACTATTTCCCTCTCCATCAGTATCCTTCAAAGCTCGGAAGATATCAATTCCAGAAACAACAATTAAGTAGGCGGCTGGAATTAATAATAAGATGATTAATCCCCAAGCAGAGGAGACAAATTTGAAGATTTGTCCTAAGAATTGTGAACTAACTTTTACAGTTCCTAAGTAATTCTTTTCGGTGACGAATTGATATTGTCCCATTAAGGAATGGGTTCCACCATGATTGATACCCGCGGTAACAAATGTATATCTTCCATTACCATATGCGATAGTTTTATCGACATGTAATTCCATAATTCTATGGGTCATGACGTAACCAGTTGTAATCATTTGACCAGTTTTATAGCAATCATTCACAAATTCGAATGTGCTCCAGTCAATACCAATGTTGATGTTTTTGAAAGTAATATCCACTCCATGGTCTTTATTAGTGTCGTTAATATCCATAGTAATGATGAACTTATTTTCATCATCTTGGATAATTGTCGCATTTGGGACTGCTTTTAATGTAGAGACAATAGCCTCCATATCCTCTTTATAAGTGATAAGAGCATCATCTTTGTTATATTTTGGTTCCATAGAATTGGTCAAAACGACAAAGCTACCAATTCCAAATTTAAGTTTTTCGCCATAATGCTCTTTCGCATGGATCATTGAATCAATGGTTCCGGCAGCGATAACACCGAATATGGCGAGGAATATACCTAGGAGCACCCATTCAATAATTTTTCTAACCTTGCTTTTAGGTCTTTTGATTCTTTTACCGTTATTAGATGGTTCTTCTATAGAAGAAGATTCAACATTAACATCTTTAATATCTTCTTCCATAACTATTCATCCTCATTATCGACCTTATAGATATATTCTTTATGTCCATCGACTTCGATTACTTCGGCATCTCCTTGGACATAATAAACGATTTCACCTTCGGATTCGTCTGAAAGAGTTTCAATTTTTTCAGTAATGTCAGTCTCTTCTTGGTGTGCTTCTTTCCTTTCAACGTTTGTATTAACTTCATCAGATGCATTATCTAACTCATCGATATAATTTGAGGAATAGTACACCATTTCTTTATGTCCATCGACTTTTCTAATTTCTGTATTATCAGAAACATAGTAGACAACTTCGTTATCTAAGAGGGAACTTTCTTTGAGTAGTTCTTCAGGATATTCTTCATTAACTGGTTCACTAATAGGTTCTACAACTATTGGAGCACTTTCTTCACTATCAGTTGAAATTTCGGTATAGCCTATTTCTTCAACTTCGTTTGCTACTATTAATTCTTCTTCAGTGTTTTCATCGACCACATCAAAACCATATTCTTCGTTTTTAGAAGGTTCTTCTAGAGGAATTTCTTCGTCTGAGTAGGAATTATCATCAGCGGTTCTTTCTGGCTCAATATCATCGTTAATATCGTAAGGAATCTTGTTAGCTTCAGCTTCTTCAATAATCTTTTGACGTT
>JAEDNC010000073.1 GCA_016302705.1 Bacilli bacterium
CTATTCCTGAAGAGCAGACTCCACAGTAGAGAATAGACACTAATGAGTTAAGCAAACTATTTAGATCAACTTTCTCAAATATGAGCATGAATATAGTTGAGACTAAAGCGGAAGTAAGAACTTGAAAAAAGCTTAGAGCAATACCGTTAGTATGAGGGACAAAAGAATCTATTAAGATTATATGGACTGCGAAAAGGACAGCGCATAAAAGGAGATATAGATCGCTAGTAACTATTGAAAAACTTCCATCTTTTAAGCAGAGAAGACCTAAACCTACTACGGATAAAATAACGCTTAAATAGATGTTAAGTCCGATTTTCTTTTTCAAGAATATTCCAAATACTGGAACTAAAACTAGATATAAAGCGGTGATGAATCCAGCTTTACCAGTTGAAGTATTTTTAATTCCAATCTGTTGAACTACGGAAGCGATAGTATAGACTAAACCGCAAATGATCCCATAGATAATAGCTTTTTTATAGTTGAACTTTTCTTTAGTAACTTTTTCTTCTTTCCTAATAGAGAAAAGCATTACTGGCAGTAGAAATAGAGTGGCTACTATGTTTCTGAAAGCGGAAAGAGTAAAAGGTCCTATGTATTGACTAGCTTGTGATTGGAATATGAAAGTTAAGCCCCATAACAACGCTGCTAAAAGTAATATCAACGAACCTTCTATTTCTTTCTTATGCATAAATCTCCTTAGAACGTCTTTTCTATTATATCAAAGATAGCTTGTCTTTTGGTTATAAGTAAATTATCGAATCATTGGACAAAAAAGAATCAGAGCATTTATGTTAATGTATTTATCCATAAGCGTCAAAATATTAAAGGTTCGAACAACTTTATCGATTCTGGATATTTTTGATGCATACGTATCAAACTTCTTATAAAAAAACTTTGATATCTAGCTATCAAAGTTATGTTATTGAATCTGGTGCCGGAAAAGGGAATCGAACCTTCGACCTACTGATTAAGAGTCAGTTGCTCTACCGACTGAGCTATTCCGGCAGCAAATAAATTTTACTAAATAATAATGTTAAAGTAAACGAAAAGGCGTGAAGTTAATCACGCCTATAAGTTTTTATTCAGCGTCTTTCTTTTCAGAAAGAAGAGAACGGATATCTTTTAAGATATCATCAGTTGTTTCAATACTAGCTTTCTTAGCAGCTTCTTCTTGTTCTTTTCTAGCTTTTTCGTCAGCTAATTTTTGAATAGCGGCTTCTCTGATTTCTTTGTAGGTTTTGCCTTCAGCTTTCAATTTAGCTTTTTCTTCTCTAGTTAAAGCTTTTCTAATTTGACGTTCAGAAGCGGTGCCGTTTTGAAGCATCATAACGACTCTTAAGACGCAGAAGAGAACGAAAGCGATAAGTAAGAAATCGATGATGTTTTGGATGAATAATCCATAACCGATAGCAGCTTCAGCTTTAACTACTTTACCAGCGTCATCGACGATTTCAGGTGATATAACCCACTTGAGATCAGCGACAGATTTACCGCCGAAGAGAGCAGCGATAGCTGGCATGATAATGTTGTTAACTAAGCTTGTAACGATCTTGGAGAACGCACCACCTACGACAACACCAACAGCCATATCTAAAATGTTGCCACGGGTAATAAATTTTTTGAAATCTTGGAAAAATTTCTTCATATAAAATAGTCCTTTCTTAACAAAAATAGTATATCAAAAATAAATGATTACAAATATGAAAATATGTAAAAGAATAGCTTGATGTGATGAAAAATTTAAATTTTTTACAGTTGTTTATGATTTCTATTGCATTTATAATTATAAAGAAGAAGGGAGAACTATATGGAAACATTATATAGAGTTCTTGAAATCATCAACTGGGTCTGTATAGGTTTAACAACCATTGGACTAGTTTGGCAATTGATATTTATTATCTTTTCTTTCTTAAAACCAAAGCATTTTAAGAAAGCTAATAAACAGAATAGATTTGCAATAATTATTCCAGCTCATAACGAAGCGGAAGTAGTAGGAAGAACCGTTAAAGAATTGCTCACTAAGCAAGATTATCCACGTGAGTTATACGATGTATTCGTTTGTGCAGATAACTGTACTGATGACACAGCTAAAATCGCTAGGGAAGCAGGAGCTATAGTCTACGAAAGATTCGAAAGTGATCCTAAGAAGAAAAGAGCAGCTTTCCCTATAAAACTCTTGATGGAAAAGATTTTTGAAGAGCACGATCATTACGATGCTTTCATCAAGTTTGACGCCGATAACTTAGCTTGTCCAGATTACATCAATAGGATGAATGATGCTTTAGAAGATGGCTGTGAAATCGCTAGAGCTTATGAAGCCTCGACAAACTTTGGTCAAAACGTTTGGACTAGCGTTTCTGCTTGTTACTATGTTAGAGATTCTCGTATCGCTTGTAACTTTAGAGAAAGAGCTCATATGAACTCGATGTTATCAGGTGCCGGTATGATGGTGTCCGCAAAAGTCATTAGAGAAATCGGTGGCTGGGATGCTATGGGTGGTATCGACGATGCTGAGTTTGCGGTTAGAAGAATGCTGGAGAATAGAAAATGTCATTACGTTGCTGATGCTGTTGTTTACGAAGATCAGCCTTCAACATTTAAAGATACATTTAATAGAAACTCGAGAATGGGTCATGCTCTTAATCTCCTGTTCTGGTCGAAAGGATTTAAGTTATTAGGAAAAACATTTACAAAGTTTAACATTTCCTATTTCGACATGTTCTGTCAATTGATGTTCGTTCCTATTTCTTTGCTTTGTTGCATCTGGTTCCCAGCTTATTACATCTTCTACTTCCTAGTTCATTTCATCCAATGCTTCGGAGTTGAAATAATACCATCTCTTTATTCTGTAGGATGGGGTGGAACTTCAGCTGCGGCTTTAGTTAACTTAGGCTTTATGATTATCTACGTACTAGGTGTTTTCTACCTTATCTACACTTTCCAATCATTTGTTGCTGTGTATACGGACAGGAAGAAATTAGGCCTAGAGAAATCATTAAAGCCAGCTTATCCTGGAATCTTCTTATCCGCCATCTTCATGGTCATCTACGCTATTGCTGTTTCAATAGGTATCTGCACAAAACCGAAATGGAATAAAATCAAGCGTAATGTTATCGAAGAAAAGCCTGAAGCGAAATAATTTGAAAACTATAACGACTTTCTTAATTGAGGGTCGTTTTTTGTTTGACCTATGTATTGCCTTGTGTTATATTTAGTTTAGTTAGATCCTAATGAGCTGAGTGAACACCCCAATGACAAATTAACGTATCAGCTAACATTTCTTAACTCTAAGAAATGCGATAAAATGGGTGTTTTTTATTTGAAACAACAATGGTGGTCTACAATTGATAATCATTGCAAATTAAGAGGGGAGAAGCAAAAATGAAATCAAAGTTTTTAAAAGTTTTAGCTATTACTGCTGGCATGCTACTTACTTCATGTGGCGAATCGATAAGCTTACCTAGTTCGATTCCTAC
>JAEDNC010000074.1 GCA_016302705.1 Bacilli bacterium
GCCTGTTATTTATTTTTTAGAGTTGTTTATAACAAAAAACCAAGGCCGAAACCTTGGTCTATTTTGTTTCTTTATCTTAGAAGAATCTTCCAATGATATCTTTACTAGCGGCACAAGTATCTTCCATATCACCGAAGGAGATAATTTCTCCAGCGTAATAAGTATTCTTTGTGCCTTGTAAAGCTTCAAGTCTATCGTACCATCCGTTTTGGTAGTCTTCACTACTGACGTGTGGGCAATAATATACTTCTTGAGCGAAATGTTTTTCTTTGATTGGGTATCCGACTTTCTTCATATCTTCATCCATTGTCTTCATGACGACATCAAAGTCAACATCAGGTGTACCAGTGTGATTTGCTAAAGCGTAGACTGTTGCAGGACAATCACTTCCTAAGCATTGCCATCTATTATAGTAGACCATCGCGTGGCCAAGTCTTTCTGGGACCATATTCTCTACCATATAGCCAGAGATGACTGGGGATTTGCCTTCGTCAAATGTAGCAATATAGTCACAATATCTTTCGTGAATAATTTTAGAGAATAATTCTTTTTCTTCTTTAGTGGCATCCGCGTAGTTAATGAAGTAATCAAGTGGAGTTGTAACGATGAGTTTATCAAATTCTTCAGTCTTTTCTTTACCGTCTTTTCCACGAGTGGTCACTAAGACTTTACCTTCAGGACGTTCAACCTTCACTACTTCTGTTTCTAAAATAGCAGGATGTTTAAGTTTTTCATTAACGCGAACATAAATTTCTTGAGTGCCATCTTGCCATGTCCAGAGTTTCATATTAACGAACTCTAAAGCGGTTGTGACATCAAGATATTTCATGACGAGCGCGGCTGGAATTTCATCAAAGAATCCATAGCCGAAAGAAGTAAATGGAGCGATCCAAATTTTTTGGACTTCTTCTACTCCATTGAGCTTACAGAATTCAGAGAATGGTAAGGCTAAATCTTTGAGGTTTGGGTTAGTTCCCTTAACATAGTTAGGGAAGGAATTTTCTTTAGTGGCACCACAATATCCATCAACGCCTTTAGAAATACCAAAATATTCTCCTTTAGCGACGCCAATATGACCATAGCAATCATATCCGTAATATTTTGTTTGCATTAAGTGGTTTAGTTTGTTCATTTGTTTCTTAAGCTTTAATAAGCCAAAGATCTTCTTTAATGAGAAATTCACTTTTGGTTCAAATGGATGGTCGATTGTTCCGTCAAGTTTACGGAATTCTCTTCTCATATTTGGTTCGTCTTTTTTGAAGTCTGGACCTTTATGGTAATAACCTCCAAATTCTTCCATTTCACTTACCGCATGGTAAGTAATTGCACCCATAATCGCGCCTGTTTCAAAAGATCTCTCTTCTTCAACGCCATTATGTTTGACTTTCATTTTTGGTGACCAGCATTTGCCACCAACCTTGTTTAACTTTTCGTAGATTTTGTAGTCTGTATATCCTTTTTTCTCAAGGTACATGGCACAAGAAAGACCGGCAGGTCCTGCACCAATAATACAAACTTTTTCTTTGTTATTTGGCATAATTATCTCCTATAAAAATACGCTTTATATATAACCATTCTATCACTGTAAAAATTAGTTGTTAAAAACGAATAAACACAAAAAAAGAAAAATCTCACTACATCAAAATAAATAAAAAACTGAGATTGCTCTATGCCATAAATTGTTTTATGGAATCTAAGGGGGAGTATTAAAAATCACATTCCCCACTAAAAGGTATATATAGCGTACAAATGTGATAAAAATTTTTATTAATTATTGAAGAGCGACATTAGTTTATTTTCGTCTATTGGTCTACCTATAAACGATTCTGCTTCTTCTTTAGTAATCTCAACTATCTCTTTCATACAAGATAGATTTCCATAGCGATAAGGAGAATCTTCTGGTTCAAAAGGATCGAAACCAACCCTGTTGTCGAATAGTTCCGTTTCACCAGGAACCCACTGTTCTTTATTAGGATCGTAACGGAACGATTTGAATTGATTATCATCTTCTATAAATAACTTTTTATAATCATCGCCTAATAATAAGTATTTCATTTTACATCGTATTATTCAGTTAAGCCTAGTTTGATGACTGAATAACTTCTCCTTTCTAGGCTATAATTTCTATATGCTGTGTACCTGTCTCATTTTTATGCCACTAGATGGCTCGGAGGATTTTCAGGACACGGCTTTTTACTACCATCGTTAATAAGTTAAGTAACGCTAGACGTTTTATCATTCGCGATTATACGAGAGTAAGAAGTCCGTTGTTTACAGCTAACTCACTAAGGAGGTGATTTTTATGCTTTATATTGGAATTGATATATCCAAATACAAGCACGATTGCATCGTTATCGATGATGCAGGAGTCATCATTAGAAATGTGTTTTCTTTTGATAACTCGAGAACTGGCTTTGACCAGTTTATGGAAATGTATCGTTCTTTAGATCCTACAGAAATTAAAAAGATAGGATTTGAAGCAACGGGACATTACCAGGATAATTTCAAGGTCTACCTGGAACGATCTGGAATTGAATTCATGCAACTTAATTCTTTGCTTGTCCACAAGTTCAAGAATTCACAAACACTCAGAGGCGTAAAGACCGATAAGACCGATGCGAGATTGATAGCTAATTATCTATCATCTATAGAGTTCAAACCCTATCCAAAGATATCTTACCACACTCTCGCGTTACGTTCTTTATGTAAGAGACATTTTGATCTCATTAACGAAAGAACGAAATATTTAATAAGAATAACCAATTTCTTAGATAGAACCTTTCCTGAATTCAAAGAATTCATTAAAGGAAATATCAAGAGCAAAACCGCAATGTACATTCTTCATAATTATGGGACTCCTAATAAGATTATGAACATTAACATTCAATCTTATGAGAATCTTAGAAAAGAATCGCGCGGCCGTTTTTCTGTTGCTAAGTTCACTGAATTAAAAGAGCTCGCTAAGAACACTGTTGGTTTTTCTTATGAAACCGATTTATTTGAAATCAAATCTTTATTAAGAGTTTATGACACTCTTCAAGATGAGATTTCACTTGTAGAAAACGAGATAACTACAATAATGTCAAAGATCAATTCCCGTATTCCTTCTATCTTAGGAATTGGGGAGGTATCCGCTGCAACAATAATCGCAGAGATTGAGGACATTTCTCGTTTTGATAACCCTAATAAACTTCTTGCCTTTGCTGGTCTAGATCCAAGGATTTATCAATCTGGAACTCAAGAATTCAAAGGAAAGATGAATAAGAAGGGTTCAGTAGTTCTACGCAGGGTCCTCATGAACTCAGCAGAATCTATTTTGATATATAATCCCGCTTTCTATACTTATTACAGGAAGAAGAGGGATGAAGGTAAATCTCACCGTGTTGCCATCTCGCATGTTGCCAGGAAACTTGTGAGAATCATCTATAAGTTAGAAACCGAACACATCGATTTCGACTTATCTTTTGTTAA
>JAEDNC010000009.1 GCA_016302705.1 Bacilli bacterium
CTATATTTTTGCTTCTCCCATATATGTGTGTGCTCGCTTGTGCTCAGAATTTAATAGGCGCACTTACTTATTCCTTTGACTTTGTTTTATAAATACATTTATAATGCTTAATGCGTAAATTTTGGAGGAATACGTATCATGAAAAGAACATATCAACCAAGTAAAGTAAAACACGCTCACAAAGCTGGTTTCAGAGCTAGAATGAAATCCGCAACTGGCAGAAATGTATTAGCCAGAAGAAGAGCTAAAGGTCGTAAGCGCTTAACTGCTTAATTTTTGCTTTATTCCATTTGGGGGTTTGAATGAAAGTTATTAATCGAGTAAAAGATCGCCAAGATTTTGTCTTAACTGTCAGAAAAGGTAGGACCCTCAAAGAGACACCCTATATTGTTCATTATCTCGAAAACGATCAATCTGTTTGCCGAGTAGGGTTAAGCGTCTCAAAAAGAATTGGTAACGCTGTTACGCGTAACCGAATTAAGAGGCAAGCACGAGCTATGTGTGACTCGTTAATTGATTATTCATCTCACACATTCGATGTTGTTATTGTTATAAAAAGCGAATTTTTAAATTCGGATTTCAACACTAACAAAACCATTCTCAACAAATTGTTGAGTAGAATAGGAATTACCAAATGAAAAAAGGAACTAAAATTGGTTTAGGTGTTGCCTTACTTGTTCTTGGAACAGTTGCGGTAACAAGCTGTACTCAATCCTTCTGTTCCGCAACCGACACAGCACGTATCATGTATGCCTATGAACCTGGCATCACACGTTATAGCGCAGGTGGAAGTAGTATGCTCGAAATCACAGATTCCGAGACTGGCTACAAGTACACTATCGAAAATCTCAATGTTGAAGTTGCAACTTTTGATACCGGAACAGATAGTTTTAAATTTGGTACCGATGATAATGGATATGCATCCAATCTCAACTCGATCATTGCTGCTGCTAAAAATTCTGGATATATTATCCCAACCGCAGCCACTACTGATTACTTCAGAGTGTTTGATCAATTAGTTCTTGAAAGCATTTTGAAAGAAGCGCTCGTTAAAAATGGCGGTAATATTACAGTCAACTGTAATGTTACTGATGATTTCACATCATTTAAAGATGATATAGCTAAATATAGCTATAAAAAATTCGTCAAAGCTGATGGGGCACCTCTTTGGGAAGTTTTCGATGAATATGATGCTAAAGTTAGAGCTACACCATCAATTAATATTGATGCTGCTCCAAGCACTGATTTCATTGCTGTTTACAAACAAAGAATTAATGCTTATGCCAATACATACCGTACATGTTTAACCACAGTTGAAGGTAAATATGGATCTTATGGTTCAACTTCTGATGGAGTTTATATTGGTGCTAAGGATTGGGGTTATGCCTGGTCTAAAGGTTTCTTTGAAGGATTGCTAGTTTTCCCAATTGGTTGGTTAATTGACCAAATCGTTGGTGGATTTAGAGGAGCTGGTTTATCCGCTGGAGGAGCTGCTTTATTAGGTATCATTTTTGTAACTTTGATCATTAGATCACTTATGCTACTTGCCACGTTCAAATCAACTGCAGGCAATGCTAAGATGACCGAATTACAACCTGAAATTCAAAAGATTCAAAACAAATATCCAAATTCCAACACTTCTCAAGCTGAAAAGCAAAGAATGGCGGAAGAAATGCAACGTCTTTATAAGAAGCACAAGATTAATCCATTTAGTAGCTTACTTGTAATGATTGTCCAATTCCCTGTCTTCATCTGTGTTTGGGGTGCTTTGAGTGGATCTAGTGCAATCACTAACGGTTCTATTTTCGGATTATCATTAGCGTTGGGTATTAAAGATGTCCTCTTTAACGCAACCAACTGGACAGTTGCTGGTGGTTATTCAGCAGTTACAGCTTTAATCGTCTTCATCTTAATGGCAGGTGCACAAACTGTCAGTATGCTTTTACCACAATGGATTCAAAAAGCAAAAGCGAAGAAGGTTTCAAAATTAGGCAAGAATCCTGCCCAACAACAACAAAACACAACAATGAAGATTTTCACTTATGTCATGCTTGCAATGATTATCTTCATGGGCTTCTCCCTTGTTAGTGCTATGGGTATTTACTGGTTTATCGGAGCGTTATTCTCAATTGCTCAAACCTTAATTACTCAACACATCACTTCCAAGAAAGCTAAAAACAAATAAGGAGAATATATATTTATGGAAATATATACAGCTAAAAATATTGATGAAGCTCTTCAAAAAGCTTCTGAAAAAACAGGCAAGCCACTCACCGAGCTTATTTACCGTGACAGTGGTAAGACTGTTGGCTTATTCTCTAAAAAAGTTCAAGTCGAAGTATATGATCTTGCTGATGTAGTGAGATACGCTGAAGACTATTTATTAAATGCTACTGATGCTTTAGGAATCGAAAGTTCTGTTAAGAGTAAATTAGACGATGATGTTATTAGAATCACTCTTGATAGCACTCACAATCCAATTTTGATTGGAAAGAACGGTGTCACACTTCAAGCGCTTAATGAATTAGTGAAACTTGCTACAAATAATTACTTCCACAAGAGATTTAGAATTCTTCTTGATATCAATGGATATAAAGATAATAAATACTCTAAACTTGAAAGACTTGCGAGAAAGTTAGCCAAGGATGTCCAAAAGACAAAAACAACTTATACTTTTGATCCAATGCCAGCCGATGAAAGAAGAGCAATTCACAACGCTCTTAACGGATGGAGAAATATTAAAACTGAGTCTGTTGGTGAAGGAAGCCATAGACAAGTTCAAATTATTTTTGTTGAAAGTAAATAATAAAAGGCACCCTTTGGGTGCTTTTTAGAAAGATGAGATTATATGTTTGAAACAATCGTCGCCTTAGCAACAGCGCCACTAAAAAGCGCACTTCACATTATCAGAGTTTCTGGTGATGATTGTTTTGACATTGTCTCGAAATGTTTCTCTAAAGATATTAGAGACATTAAAGAAAGAACACTCTTAGTGGGTCACATTTTAGATGGAGAAAAAATAGTAGATGAAGTAGTCACCGCTATTTATAAAGGCCCAAAATCCTTTACTGGAGAAGATCTTGTTGAAATTATTTGTCACGGAAGTGTATTAATCGCTAACGAGATTATTTCCTTACTTTTATCTAAGGGTGCTAGATTAGCCACTAATGGCGAATATACCTCACGAGCGTTCCTTCATGAAAGAATTGATTTAGTTCAAGCAGAAGCTATTAATGACGTTATTAACGCCACCACAAAAGAAGCAAAAGAGTTATCTATGCTCTCCTTAAAAGGAGAGACTAGTAAACTGATTCTCCCTTTAAAGAAAAGAATAGCTGATATTTTATCTTTGATTGAAGTTAATATTGATTATCCAGAATATGAGGATATCGAAGTTGCGAATAAAGATAATGTAATTTCTATCGTTGATGAACTTGTCCCTCAAATCGATAAGTTAGTTAGCGAAGGAGAAAAAGGTTTGATTATCAAAGAAGGTATTAAAGTTAGCCTTGTTGGTAAACCAAACGTTGGCAAATCTTCTTTATTAAACGCTTTACTCGGTGAATCTAAAGCTATTGTTACTGATATAGCAGGAACCACTAGAGACATTGTTGAAGGAGAGATTAATCTCAATGGTGTCGTGCTTCATTTATTAGATACTGCAGGAATTAGAGATGTCGATGATAAAGTGGAATCCATTGGAGTAAATAAATCTAAAGATGCGATTAAAGAATCTGACTTAGTCATTGTTCTTTTAGATGCGTCTAATGAAATAGATGATCAAGACAAAGAGATTTTAGATCTCGTTAAAGATGTCCCACATATCGTCGTTTATAACAAAATCGATAAGGCGAGTGGTAATAAGTTATTTAAAGATTCGATTTGTATTTCTGCTTTAAATAATGACATCACTCCACTTAAGAATGCAGTCTACGAAAGACTTGGCCTCAAAGAGGAGACTTTCAAAATTCCATCATTAAATAACACAAGACAATTAGGATTACTCAAAAACGTGAAAGAAAGCCTCTTAAATGCGAAAGAAGACGCCTTAAATGACTTACCAATCGATTTAGTGAGCGTTTCTCTTCACGATGCTTATAACGCCACTCTAGAGATTTTAGGCGAATACAATCAAACTGATATCTCTAAAGAAATATTCTCAAGATTTTGTGTTGGTAAATAATTATGATGTTTGATTCTCATTGCCACCTTAATGATGAAAACCTTTATCCAAAAATTGATGAGGTTATAGAGGCCGCCAAAAAGACTGGAGTAAAGAAATTTTTAGTTGTTGGTTATGATAAAAATTCATCTTTACTAGCAGTTAAAATTGCTGATAAATATGAAGAATGCTACGCCGCTATTGGATTTCATCCAACTGAGATAGAAGGAGTGAGTGAAGAAGATTATAACAAAGTTATGTCTCTTTCATCGCATAAAAAAGTAGTAGCAATTGGAGAGATTGGTCTTGATTATCACTGGGTCAAAGATGAAGAAAAAAGAGAGAACCAAAAGAAATGGTTCATCAAACAAATTGAATACGCGAACGAACACCATTTACCAATCTCAATTCATAATCGTGAATCAACAGAAGACTGCGTTGAAATATTAAAAGAACACACCCCAAAATATAGCGGAGTAATGCACTGCTATTCTGGAAGCGTTGAAACCATGGACATCGTTTTAAACCTAGGGATGTATATTGCCTTAGGAGGAACAGTTACTTTCACTAACGCAAAGACTCCAAAAGAAGTCGCAGAAGTTGTTCCACTAGATAGATTATTAATCGAAACAGATTCTCCATATCTCACTCCGCACCCACATCGTGGTGAGAAAAATGAGCCAAAATATATTTGCCTAGTTTTAGAAGAAATTGCGCGATTAAAAGACATGTCCAAAAAGCATTTGGAAGATGTGATTTATAAAAATACATGTCGCTTATTTAACATTGATGAATAAGATAAAAATTGATGGAGTTTTAATTGTAGAAGGTAAAGCCGATGTAAGTTATTTATCAAACTTTGTCGACGCATTATTTTTTACCACTGGTGGCTACGATTTAAACAAAGAAAAAATTAGATTTCTAAAAAGAGCGGCCAAGGTAAATAAGCTCATAATTTACACTGATCCTGATGAAGCTGGCGAAACAATTAGAAATATGATTAAAAGTCAAATAAATCCAGTATTTGAAGCGAAAAGTGAGAAAATTGTCAGAAAAAGTTATAAAAAATTCGGAGTTGCAGAACTCCAAAAAAAAGAAGTTATTAAGTCGCTTTCTCCTTATGTGACTTCTAAAAAGATGACCCATATTGATTATGAGTTATCGACCACTATTTCTTTAAGTGATAATCCTAGTAAAAGCAAGGATATTATTGTTAATAAATATGGGTTAATTAGAGGAAGTAATAAATCATTAGAAAATCAACTCAATATTTTAAGAGTGTCGATAGAAGATTTTAAGGAGACAATACGTGGAAATTAATCGTTCTAACATTAACGAATTAGTGAATAAATGTTCTGTTAAACCTGATAAGGATTACGGTCAAAATTTTCTTGTTGAACCATTAATCGCTGAGAAGATTGTCAACTCATTAGAAGTTAATATTGATGATTATGTTTTAGAAATCGGTCCAGGTCTAGGATCGCTTACTCATTTTCTTTATCAAAAGAGCAAATTAGATGTATGTGACATCGATTCTAGGATGATTGATTTCTTGAAGATTTTTTATAAGAAAGATATTAACTATATCTTAAATGATGTGAGAAAAATTGATGTCTCTAGTTACTCAAAAATTATTGGTAATCTCCCATATAACATCACCACTGAGTTAGTAACATTCTTACTCATGAATTCCAACGCGAAAAGAATGATACTCATGTGTCAAAGTGAAGCATTTAATCGCTTCTATGATTTAGAAGGTGAAAATTATGGACCAGTGTCAGTTATGCTTCATTTATTAGGAACTCCTAAAAGGCTATTAACTGTAAAACCTGGTAGCTTCTATCCGGCTCCTAAATGCAACTCTTTAGTTTTCTCGTTTGATTTAGAACCTGTAATAGATAAAGAAACGGTTATAAAGGTCTATAAGATGTGTAAATCTATCTTCTTAAATAGAAGAAAGACTATTCTTAATAATCTTTCTAATTTAGTGAGTAAAGATAAAGCCTCTTTAATACTTAAAGAATTAAATATTGAAGAGAACAGAAGACCAGAAACTATTAGTCCAAGCGAATATTTACAAATGTTCTTATTGATCAATAAATAATGTATAATTATGAGGTAGAAATAATATATGGCAAAAAAGTCAGTTAAAAGTTATGCAAAGATTAACATCTCTTTAGATGTGGTCGAAAAAAGAAAAGATGGATATCACGAGCTTGATTCCATCATGCTTCCAATAGAATTACACGATTCAATTATCATTGAAAAGCTTAATAGAAGTGTTGATAACTTTGTTACCGTTGATGATTTTTCTAATGGATTGATCCACTATAACTTAGCCACTACTTCAATCAATACGATGGCGAAGAAATATGGATTTTCTACTAAATTCAGAATTTATATCCATAAAGTTATTCCTATGCAAGCTGGTTTAGGTGGAGGTAGTTCTAACGCAGCCTTCACTATGAAAGCAGTTAATCAAATGCTTGATTTAGGAGCAACAAACGAAGAGTTAATTGATATCGCTACTCCTTTAGGAGCAGATATTCCGTTTTTCATTCCTTGCGTCCCATCTAGATGTAGAGGAATTGGAGAAAAGATTGAACCAGTTGAAGTTAAAAATAATTACTATGTTTTATTAGTAAAACCAAATACTGGATGCTCCACTAAAGAAGTTTTCAATTTAGCGGACTCTATTGAATATAAACATCCAAATATTGAGAACGTTTTAAAGGCTCTTAGAGAGGGAGATGATGATTTACTTGCTGAATCTGTTGGAAACTCTTTAGAAGAGGCTGCTTCTCGCTTAGTGCCTGAAATTGCTCAATTAAAACAAACTCTTAAAGATGCAGGATTAAAAATTGTCCTTATGAGTGGAAGTGGATCTACTGTATTTGCCTTATCTACCGAATTATCTTCTTTAAGAAAAGTTGCAAAACAATTAGAAAATCATTACTTTGTGGAAATCACTAAAGTATTAAAGAAATAGAAAGGATATTTAAAATGCCAAAAGATAAGTACGTTGTTATTTTAGGTGCAGGACGTGGTTCTAGAATGGAATCTCGTAATCCAAACCACTCAAAGGTTGTTTTTCCTATTTTGGGAAAACCAATGATTAGCTATGTCATTGACGCAGTTAAACCTTTAGGCCTTAAAGACATCTATACAGTGGTTGGTTTTGGAGGAAAATACACCGAAGAATGTGTTAAAAACATTACCAAAGTCGCCTGGCAACACGAAATCCTTGGAACTGGACACGCTTTAAGACAAGTTGAAGAACTTAAAGACAAAGATGGTGATGTCATTGTTGTTGGAGGCGAAATGGCCTTATTAACAACCGAAACATTAGAGAAGGTTTATCACAAACATGTTAAAAATGAGAATGCTTTAACCATTTGTACTTCTGTATTAGAAAACCCAACGGGTTATGGAAGAATCTTAAGAGAAAAAGGTAGCTATCGTTTACTTGATATCCGTGAAGATAAAGACTGTAACGAAGAAGAAGCGGAGATTACTGAAATTAACGCTGGTATATATATCATCGACAATAAACTCTTACAAAAATACCTTCCAAAATTAAGTAATAACAATGCTAAAAAAGAATTCTATTTATCTGAACTCGTTAAATTATTTAATTTAGATGGTTATAAATGCGAAGCATACGTCTTAGAAGACGCTCAAGATATCTTCTCTATCAGCGATCGTTTCCAACTCGCATACGCTGCTAAAATTATTCGTAAGAGAACAAACTATAGATTAATGCTCTCAGGTGTTTCTATTGAAGATCCTGAAACTGCATATATCTCGCCAGATATCAAAATTGGAAAAGATACGGTAATTATGCCAAATACCACCATTATTGGTGATAGTGAAATTGGTGAAGCTAACTGGATTGGACCAAACTCAGTGCTTAAAGATGTAAAAATGGGTAATGAAAACCATGTCCACAGTTCAGTATTAGTAAATGTTAAGATTTCTAATAACAAATATATTGGACCGTTTGCCCATCTTAAGGATGAAGAAGTATGCTAATCATTGATTCTTTTGGAAAGAATATTTATATCGGGGAAGATCTTGTTGGATATCTTGGAGAAAACGTCCTCTACATTAATGGACACAAGTTTGCAGAGATAACCGATGGAGGAGAAATTTATTTCCCTCCAAAGAAAATTGGTTATGTTGATGATGACGGTTCCATCATTATACACGATAAAGAAGTTGGCTATATTGATGGAGATAATAACTTCGTCTTCTACCATTCATTAGCGAAATAAAGGCGATAATAAAATCGTCTTTTTTTGTGCGATAAACGTATAAGAAAGCCATTAAAAGCATAATAAAAAGCGACCACCGAAATGGTCGCTAGTTTATATAGTTGGCTGAAAAACTATTTCTTTCTTGGATTTCTAATTGCAGCTTGTGCAGCAGCAAGTCTTGCCACAGGAACACGGAATGGTGAACATGAGACATAGTCTAATCCAGCGTCATGGTAGAATTGGATGGAATTTGGTTCTCCACCGGTTTCACCACAGACACCAACGTGGAGGTCTGGTCTAGTTTCTCTACCTTCCTTAACGGAAAGCTTAATTAATCTACCAACACCATGTTGATCTAAGGTCTTGAATGGATCTTCTTCGAAAATCTTATTGCCATAGTAGTCTGGTAAGAATTTGGAAGCATCATCACGGCTGAAACCAAATGTCATTTGAGTTAAGTCGTTTGTTCCGAATGAGAAGAATTCTGCTTCTTCTGCGATTTCACCAGATAATAAAGCGGCACGTGGAATTTCAATCATTGTACCAACGTGGTATTTCATGTTAACACCAGCGGCCTTAATGACTTCGTCAGCAGTCTTTGTAACGATTGCTTTAACGAACTTGAATTCTCTAATGTCTAAGGTTAATGGAATCATGATTTCTGGTTCAATGTTTAAACCTTTTCTAGCGTTAACTGCGATAGCAGCTTTAATGATAGCGCGGGTTTGCATTTCACCGATTTCTGGATAGGAGACGTCAAGACGGCATCCTCTGTGACCCATCATTGGGTTGAATTCGTGTAAGTCAGAAATTCTCTTGTTAATGAATTCAACGGAGTGTCCGGTTGATTTTGCTAACTCTGCAATCTTGTCTTCTTCTTGTGGTAAGAATTCATGTAGAGGTGGATCGAGTAAACGAACATTAACGTTTAAACCATTCATTTCTTCAAATAAGCCTTCGAAGTCTTTTTGTTGTAATGGTTCGATTTCTGCTAATGCAGCGACTCTTTCTTCTTTTGTTTCAGCAAGAATCATCTTTCTGAAGGAGAAGATCTTGTCTTTGTCGAAGAACATATGTTCTGTACGGCATAATCCAATACCTTCAGCACCGAAGAGTTTAGCTTGGTGAGCATCTCTTGGAGTATCAGCATTTGTTCTAACTTTGAGTTGTCTTGCTTCATCAACCCAGCTCATGAGTCTACCGAAGTTTCCACTGCTGAGGTCTGGTGCAACTTTCTTAATGTCGCCAGCGTAAACACTACCTGTGGAACCATCTAATGATAAGACATCTTTGTCGGTGTAAACTTTACCATCAATTGTGAGGGTTCTAGCTTCTTCATCAATTAAAGCAGCAGCGCAACCTGTAATACAGCATTTACCCATACCACGAGCAACGACAGCAGCGTGAGAAGTCATACCACCACGCATTGTGAGAATACCTTCACAAGCAATCATACCTGCTAAGTCTTCTGGTGATGTTTCAGTACGGACTAAGACGACTTTTTCACCAGCAGCGTGTCTTTGTTCAGCTTCTTCAGCTGTGAAGGCGATAGCACCTGTGCCGGCGCCTGGGCCTGCTGGGTTACCTTTAGCAATTAATCTCTTTTGAGCAGCTGCTAAATCATCTTTGTCAAAGTTTGGTAATAATAATTTGTCGAATGAAACTGGATCGATTCTGAGGACTGCTTCTTCTTTTGTGATTAAGCCTTCATCAACCATGTCACATGCCATCTTTAAGGCAGCGGCTGGTGTTCTCTTACCAGAACGTGTTTGTAAGAAGTATAATTTTCCTTCTTCGACTGTGAATTCCATATCTTGCATATCACGATAGTGGAGTTCCATGTTTTTAATTGTTTTGACGAATTGATCGTAAACATCTGGCATACGTCTTTTTAATTCATCAATGTGTAATGGTGTACGAATACCGGCAACAACGTCTTCACCTTGTGCATTTGGTAAGTACTCAGCAGAGATTTCTTTTTCACCAGTAGCAGCGTTTCTTGAGAAAGCAACACCAGTTCCGGATGTTTCGCCTTTGTTACCGAAGGCCATGGATTGAACGTTAACTGCAGTACCCCATGAATATGGGATTGAGTATTGCATACGATAGATGTTAGCACGTGGGTTGTCCCAGCTTCTAAAGACGGCTGCAACAGCTTCCATTAATTGTTCGCGTGGATCAGTTGGGAATTCTTCACCAAATGTCTTCTTGTAGTAGTCTTTGTATTTTGCGACTAAGACTTTTAATTCTTCGGTTGTAACTTCTGTATCGAGTTTGTAACCTTTTTCTTTCTTTAAGTCATCTAACATCTTGTCCATTTCGGTTCTTGGGTGACCTTTGGCAATGTTAGTGAACATAAGAATGAATCTACGGAAGCTATCCATAGCAAATCTTTCGTTGCCTGTCTCTCTTGCAAGAGCAGCAGCGGTTTTGTCATTTAAACCTAAGTTTAAGATTGTGTCCATCATACCTGGCATACTAACACGAGCGCCAGAACGGACTGAGACTAAAAGTGGATTGTGGTCGCCACCGAATGTTTTTCCGGTTTTATTTTCGACCGCTTTAATTGCATCGAAGACTTGTGTTCTAACAAAGTCTGGGATTTTTTTGCCACTTTCATAGTAGAGTGTGCAAGCTTCAGTGGAAATTGTAAATCCTTCTGGGACTGGGACACCAATGTGTGTCATTTCAGCTAAGCCGGCACCTTTACCACCTAAGAGTTCCTTACCTAATCCGTAAGCTTCCTCAAAGGCGTAAACATATTTCTTTTCAGCCATATTTTTCCTCCTAAGGGCATATCAAGTGAGCGTCTACGTATCACGCTCACCAGCGTTTTATATTTTATCTCACATGCGCATATATGTGGTAGTGGAATTATAAAAAATTTTGTTGTATCAACATTTTTTAAATCATATAACTTTAACTGATAAAAGGTATCTAAAGATACATTTTATATGTATAAAAATCCTTACTGAAAAATTCAGTATTTCAAAATTAAAGACAAAAAAACTATAATTTATGTGGAGATGACGATTATGAATAATAAATTACCTCTTGTGTTAACTATTGATTTTGGAACGCAATCTCTTCGTACTGCGCTTATAAATAATAAGGGCGAAATTGAAGCTATCGTGAAAAGAAAATACGAGCCAGCCTATATTTCTACGGATAAAGGTTATGCAGAGCAAGACCCAGATTTCTATTATGACAATCTTATCAAATGCCTTAAAGAACTCACTAAAGAGAATAAAGATAAATTAGATCGAATTGTCGGAAGTACAATTGCTACCTTTAGAGATTCATCAGTTCAATTAGGCAAAGACCTTAAACCAGTTAGAAAATCGATTCTTTGGTTGGATCAACGTATGGCGAAGGGTTCTGAAAAATATCCTCTCCTTTATCGCGCATTATTTAGACTCGTGGGTATGGGGGAAACAATTAAGCTCAACCGTAGCCGTACAATGGCGCATTGGATTAAAGAAAACGAACCAGAGACATGGGCTAAAACAGAGAAATACGTAAATATTTCTACATATTTAACATATAAATTAACTGGCACCCTCGCTGATAGCGCTGCCAATTTAACTGGCCACTACCCAATAAACTTTAAAGCGAGAAAGTGGTATGGTGAAAAAGCTCTTAAAGGAGTTGTCTTTGGTGTTCCAAAAAGAATGCTTTTTGATTTAAAACAGCCAGGAGAAGTGGTTGGTATAATCTCCAAAGAGATTTGTGACTTAACTGGATTACCAGAAGGCATTAAGTTATATGCTTCTGGAAGTGATAAAGCATGTGAAACCTTAGGTTTAGGTGCTTTAGATAAATCAGTAGGTGCAATTTCTTATGGAACAGCGTGTACTATTGAAGTTAGTAATAGAAAATATCATGAGCCAGAACCATTCTTACCAGCTTATCCAGCTGCGGTTCCAAATTGGTATAATATGGAAGTTCAAATCTATCGTGGATATTGGATGCTTTCTTGGTTCTCAAAGAATTTTGCTTGTGAAGTTATTGATGAAGCTAAAATTCAAAAGATGGCGGTTGAAGAACTACTTAATAAGAGATTAGGAGAAATCCCACCAGGAAGTGATGGTTTAGTGCTTCAACCATATTGGGGACCAGGATTAAGAAGACCTTTAGCGAAAGGTGCAATTATCGGTTTTAGTGACACTCACACTAGAGAACACCTCTATAGAGCAATTATCGAAGGTATTGGATATGCTCTAAAAGAAGGGCTTGAATCAATTGAAAAGAGTCAAAAACACAAAGTTAAAGAATTAAGAATTTCAGGTGGAGGATCACAAAGTGATATTATTTGTCAAATCACTGCAGATATCTTCAATCTTCCAGTTAGTAGAGTGCAAACCTATGAAACAACTTCGTTAGGCGCTGCAATTGCAACATTTGTGGCAGCAGGAGAATTTAAAACTGTTGAAGAAGCAATGAAAGCAATGTCTCATAAGACAGTAACATTCACTCCAAATCCTAAAGCAGTTGAACAATATGAAGATTTATATCGCAAGGTCTATCTAGAAATGTATCCAGACCTTAAAGGTGTCTATCGTCATATCAATAAATTCACTAAGAGATATTAAAAAAGAAACGGAAACCTACATGGGAATCCGCTTTTTATATTTTGAAATCGATTATTTCTAGATGATGTTTTTTTGCAAAATCAATTGCTATTTGAAATGCTTCTTTTGAGAATTGATTTGGTTCGTGAGCGTCTACTCCCACCACTACTTTTACATTATATTCTCTTGCTAATTCAAAGAACTCATCGTTTGGATATAATCTTTTGCTTCTTAGACCAAGAATATTAATTTCTATTGGAGTATTTGTCTCCTCACACTTTTTAAGTATTCTTCTTGCATATGGTTCTAAAGAACTATCCCAGCCTCTATTAAACATAACAAAGATATCTGGGTGAGCAATATATTTGAATAAACCAGTATCTAGTCCTTTCTCCACTGAAGTTACATAGTCTTCAACCGTGGAATAATAAGATAAAGTATTTGGTTTTACCAAAAAGTGTTGCCCCATAATTAGATAATCAATCTTTTTGCTCTCAATTAGCCATTTATAATAATCCAAATAGTAATCACCATATTCAGCTTCAAAACCAACAATGATATCAATTTGGTTTTTGTATTTCTCTTTAAGAGATTTAATAGAATTGAGATAGTCATCTAATTGATCATAAGTTCCCCTAATGCCTGGTTGGACGACATTAGGAAAAAAGATGTGGTCTGAAAAGCCGAGTCTTTTAACTCCTGCTTTTATAGAAGAAAGAACGAATTCCTCGTCCTTCCCATATGCGTGACCACATCTACTTGTATGCGTGTGGTAGCAATACTCAATTTTGTCCATTATTCTAGTTCGAACGCTCCAGTGTAGAGTCGGTAGTAAACACCTTTTTGCGCAATTAAATCGTTATGAGTGCCACGTTCAATAATGTGGCCATGGTCTAAGACCATAATTGCGTTAGAATTTTGGACTGTTGATAATCTATGTGCGATAACAAAGACAGTTCTGCCTTCCATAAGTTTATCAGTACCTGCTTGAACAAGTTTTTCGGTACGAGTATCAATTGAGGAAGTAGCTTCGTCTAAAATCATCACTGGAGCATCTGCAACTGCTGCTCTAGCAATAGAAAGAAGCTGTCTTTGACCTTGAGAAAGGTTAGCACCATCGCCACTTAGGACAGTGTTGTATCCTTCTGGTAAACGAGTGATAAAATCATGTGCATTAGCAATCTTAGCAGCGTTGATACATTCTTCATCAGTTGCTTCTAATCGACCATAACGAATGTTTTCCATTACTGTTCCAGTAAATAAGTTAGTGTCTTGTAAAACAATACCTAATGATTTTCTTAAGTCGGCTTTCTTAATCTTGTTGATATTAATGCCATCATATCTAATTTTTCCGTCAGCGATGTCATAAAATCTATTGATTAAGTTTGTGATAGTTGTTTTCCCTGCACCTGTTGCTCCGACAAAAGCAATCTTTTGTCCTGGGTGAGCGTAAATAGAAACGTCTTCTAGTACTAATTTATTTCCATCGTAAGAGAAATCAACTTGATCTAAGATGATATCACCTTGTAATGGTTTATATTCAAGAGTGCCATCATGATGTTGATGTTTCCATGCATAATCATGAGTATGTTCTGCAGTTTCTTCAAAACTACCATCTTCTTTGTATTTAACGTTACATAAGTAAACATAACCATCATCAGTTTCTGGTTTTTCATCAATTAAATCTAAGCATCGTGAAGCACCTGCCATACCCATAACGATGAAGATGACTTGTTGAGAGAATTGGTTAACATTATTAGCGAACATTCTACTCATCATTAAGAAGAGGGCAATCATACCGGCAAATCTAGCAGAGTCACCTGAGATAACTTCAAACCCTGATGCAGATAAGTTTGGTAGACTGAAAACATAGATAAAGGCACCCATTAATCCACATAAAATGTATAAGAAGTTGCCTATATTGCCCATAACAGGCATCATGATGTTTCCATGGATATTTGCAGCTGTTGCGTAGTTTCTAAGCTCTTCATTGAGTTTATCAAATTCTTCCGCACTCTTTTTTTCGTGAGAGAAAACTTTAATAACTTTAAGGCCTTTGATTGATTCTTCGATATTACCTTCAACTTGAGCGAGGGCAATTTGTTGCTTAACAAAGAATTTAGAGGATTTTCCTCCAATTACTTTAGTAACCGCTAACATGACGAAGAATCCACCAACAATGACTAAAGTCATCCATACAGATGTAATCATCATAATGACGAAGACAAAGATAGAGACTAATCCAGTTTGGATTAAACTTGGTAAAGCCTGGGAGATGAATTGTCTAATTGTGTCAATATCGTTTGTATACAAAGACATGATTGCTCCGTGAGCATGTGTATCAAAATATTTGATTGGTAAATCTTGCATATGGGAGAACATTTTCTTTCTGAAGTCGTTCATGAATGATTGTGTGACAATCGCCATTGTTCTGTTCCATGTCCAGCTTGCTAAAATACCAACAAGATAAATTGAACCTAAAACAATTAATAAG
>JAEDNC010000075.1 GCA_016302705.1 Bacilli bacterium
TCATCTTCTTTAAAATCAATTAAAGATGAGACAACCATCGCACTAGGCTCTTGCAAGTAATAATACCCAAGTTCGTGATAGAAATGTTTTCCTAATGGATATTCATTTTTATCATATAGATAAGCGTGGTTAACATATGGGTGAGGAGTGACATGTGGAAATTCTAAAACAAATTCCTCATCACTAATCTTATTAGTGTTTAGTAACACCGCGTGTTTATCCATACCCTTTAAAGAGTCATATAGTTCTTCTGCATCTTTTATTGGAAGAGAATGTTTTAAATGTTCTAAAAATTCCATAGAACCATTATATATGGATTGGAAAATTAAATGTATAAAATACATTATTTTGTGATAACATATATACGAGGTTTTTATTATATGAGAATGGTAGATTTAATTATCAAAAAACGTGATGGCCACGAATTAACCAATGAAGAAATTAAATTTTGGATCGACGGCTATGTCAAAGGTGAAATCCCAGATTATCAATCCAGTGCGATGAATATGGCAATATTCTTCCGTGGAATGAATAAAAGAGAAATCGCAACATTAACCGATTATATGGAACATAGTGGAGAAGTTATCGACTTAAGCGCGATTAGCGGTATTAAAGTTGATAAACACTCTACAGGTGGAGTTGGGGATAAAACGTCTTTGGTCCTTGGACCAATGGTTGCTGCTGTTGGAGGCAAACTTGCCAAGATGAGCGGTAGAGGTTTAGGACATACAGGTGGAACACTCGACAAACTCGAATCAATTCCGGGATTGTCAATTAGTAAAACTAAAGAAGAAATGATTGAACAAGTTAACGATATTGGCATCGCTATTATCGGACAAACAAGTTCTCTTGTTCCTGCTGATAAGAAACTCTATGCTCTTAGAGATGTCACTGGAACAGTTGAATCCATTCCTTTAATTGCTGCTAGTGTTATGTCTAAAAAACTCGCTAGTGGAACTAATGCAATTTTACTTGATGTCACTGTTGGCGAAGGTGCATTTATGAAGAACATGGATAGCGCAAGAGAACTCGCAAAAACCATGGTTGAAATTGGTGACTCTTTAAATAGAGACACAGTTGCAGTTCTTTCTGATATGAGTGAACCTTTAGGATTAGCTGTTGGTAATAACCTTGAAGTTAAAGAAGCGATTGCGTCTTTACACGGAAAAGGACCAGAAGACTTAATGGAATTATGCTATACCTCTGGTAGTATCATGTTAGTCCAAGCCAAAGTTTGTAAAACTTTAGAAGAAGCTCGTGCTAAGTTACATGAGGCTGTTGAGAATGGAAAAGCATTTGAAAAATTAGTCCAAATGGTTGCTGCTCAAGGTGGAGACGTTTCTTATATTAAGAATCCTGAGAAATTTGAAATGTCCAAGAACATCGTTGAAATTAGATGCGAAGAAGATGGATATATCAAAGCAATTAACGCTTTAGAGATAGGTATTAGCGCTATGAAACTCGGTGCTGGTAGAGAAACTCTTGAAGATGTTATCGATATGAGCGCTGGTATTGTCTTAGACAAGAAGATTGGCGCTAAAGTTAATAAAGGTGATTTACTCTGCACAATTTATACAAACAAGAGTAAAGAAGAATATCTTCCAGTTATTGAAGAAATCAAATCAGCATATAAATTCTCTAAAGAGAAAGTTGAAATTCTCCCAGTCATTAGAGAAGTCATTAGAAAATAATGAAAGTCATATTACAAACTGTTAAAGAAGCACATGTGAATATATTAGGTAAGACCGTTGGAAGTATTTCTAACGGTTACCTTTTACTCGTCGGCTTTACTGATGGAGACGATCAAGAAATTGTTAACCGTATGGTTGATAAAATTTTGAAATTAAGAGTCTTTGCTGATGAGAATAGAAATATTAATCTTTCTTTATTTGATGTTAAAGGCGGAATATTATCTATTTCTCAATTCACCTTATATGCGAATACCAAGGGTGGAAGAAGACCATCATTTGTTGATGCGATGAGGCCGCATGAAGCAGAAGTGTTATATGACTATTTCAATAAACAATTAGAAAATGTTTCCGGGATTCACGTTGAAACCGGAGTGTTTGGAGCAGATATGGATGTTTATTCCATAAATGATGGACCATTCACATTAGTGCTCGATAGTAAGGAATTATTTTAGATGAAAGTATTAATCGGTCTTTCTGGTGGTGTCGATAGCGCTGTAGCTGCGTATTTACTTCAAAAACAAGGTTATGAAGTAAGCGCGTGTTTTATGCGCAACTGGGACTCTTTAGCGAATAATGACTATTTGGGTAATCCAAACATCAATAATTCACAATGCCCACAAGAAGCTGATTATGATGACGCAGTTAAAGTTGCTGCTAAACTTGGCATTCCTCTACTTAGAATTGACTTTGTCAAAGAGTATTGGGATGATGTCTTTTCTTACCTAATTAAAGAATACGAAGTAGGAAGAACTCCTAACCCAGATATTTTCTGTAACAAATATATCAAATTTGATGCTTTCTTAAAGTATGCTAAAGAAAAGGGGTTTGATATGATCGCGATGGGTCACTACGCAAAAAGAATCGATAAAGATGGAGTGGCCTATTTATGTAAGTCTTTTGATAAAAATAAAGACCAAACATATTTCCTTTCTCAAATCTCTCAAGAGCAACTATCTTATGCTTTATTCCCTCTTGGAGATATTGATAAAACTGAGGTTAGAAAAATTGCTCGTGATTTAGAGCTTGAAATCGCTGATAAAAAAGACTCGACAGGAGTGTGCTTTATCGGAGAGAGAAATTTCAAAGAATTCTTAAAGAATTATATACCTGCTAAAAAAGGTAAAATCGTCGACATTGATACGAATAGAAAAATCGGTGATCATGAAGGCGTAATGTATTACACTATTGGTCAAAGAAGAGGGTTAGGAATTGGTGGCATTGCTAATGAAGAAGCTAAGGGATGGTTCGTTGTTAAAAAAGATGTTAAAAACAATATCCTATATGTCGCTAGTGGATCAGAAAGCGATAGGCTTAATTCTGATAGTTGCTTAGTTACTAATCTTAATTTTATAAGTGATAAACCTAAAGAAGGCGAACACATTAATGTCAAATTCAGATATCGTCAACAAGATAATGGAGTTACTATTCATTATATTAATGAAGACACTGTTAAACTAGTTTATGATTCTCCTTATAAAGCGGTTACTCCTGGACAAGCTGCTGTCTTCTATCAAGGAGAGATATGCTTAGGCGGTGGATTAATCCACTCAACTTATTACAAAAATAAAAGAACTGACTTGTAGTCAGTCTTCTTTTTTAATATATTTTCTAGCGAATTCGCCATACCCGGCAACGAATATTTCGACATATTCTTCAAAACTTACTTTATGAACGCCATAATAGGCGGTTTCAAAGATTA
>JAEDNC010000010.1 GCA_016302705.1 Bacilli bacterium
TGGATTTGTTTTTGAGAAATCTACTACCATACCTCTTAAGCCGTTAACACCAGTTGATTTAGCATATGGATCTACTACTTCTTGATTCTCATAGACATCATTTGTAACGACAAATGTATAATACTTACCCTCTAAATCTCCAGAAAGTTCATATTCGAATACGCCTTTTTCACCTTTGACCATTTCGTATTCATTATAGCTATCATCACCATTTAAGGAATCAACTGATTTTGGAGTTCCAGAATTATAGATTCTTAAAATGATTCTTGTAGAAAGAGGCGACCAGACTTTAAATGTCGTTTTTTCTTTTGTATATAAAGCGCCTAATTCTCCATTATAGTAATATGCTTCATCAAACTCTGTAGTGCTAAATAATCCACGTTTTGACACCATTGTTTTCATAGTTTCATTTGATTCAGCAAAAGTAACTTCTACTTCATACTTAGCGGTAGGATCAACAGCACTGGTTAAATCAAATGCTTGGTAATTAGATTTAAATCCAGACTTAGTTCCAATCTCTACACCGTTTTCAAGTAGTCTTAACGATGTGAAATCATTAGTAGTTTCAGTAATTATTCTTGTAGCATTAACAAATCTAACATTTGTAAATCCATCGATATATTTCAAGTTCGGATTATCAAACAAATTATTATCACCATCCTTGATAAATACGTTGTAATAACCTTTATCATCTTGAGTGAAATTGGCAAAATTGACAATCATATCCTTAGATTGACCATCCCAAGTACCTAGGGTCTTAGTAATAACACCTAAACCGTTCTTTTCAACATTTTCACTCCATGTACTAAATGGCAAGAAACAAACTGCGCCAAAATCATCTACATCAGTATACTCATATTCCTTACCTTCTCCGCCGTTGTTTTCCCAAATCCAAAGGCCTTTATTCGCATAATTCTTATCTTCACGTGTATAACGGATAGCAATTCCTTTTTCGCCATTTAAATCTGGTCCTGATTTAAGCGTTCCAGTAAACTCTGTTGGAACTGAAGTTGTTGGTTGGTTGCTAGTTGTGGATAAACCTGAACTAGTTTCTTCACCACATGAAACTAATCCACCTAAAGTAAGCAATGATGACATTGCTAAGCATAATAATACCTTTCTTTTCATGTTAAACATCCTTTCTTTCTATATTTGCATTTTTAACATTTTCTAAAGTTTTTAAATATTCTTCGTTTTCTATTTCTTCTTTTGCTGCAAACTCTTTAAACTCTTCTTCGTTTTTTAGAATCTTTGATTCCTCCAAACTGATAGATTTGGTTCTAGCTATTCTTTCATATATGTCTTTATTGTCTTTACTTAAAAATATAAAGATGAAATTGATGAATATAGGAAGAACGCTTAATAGAATAACTGTATATTTGCTGAAGAAATATATTCCTATTGCAGGAAGTGTAAAATAAATGAATGGTCTTAATATATTTTTATAAGGCTTAATCTCAAATAGATCGTTGCTATTAACATATCCGAGCTTTTTCTTTTTCTCAAAAATGGTCGATCCATTTTTATTAACTAATGGGAAAACTCCAAAGAAAACAAAGGAAGAAATAGAGAAAGCTACAACCCTAGAAATTTTCTTAGATAAAACTACCATATCGTAATCATTTCTATAATTGACATCATATTTATAGATGTACTTCCATAGATCTTGATACTTACCATAGAATAAATCCATCAGATTTCTTTCGAAGTATTGGCCATTTCCCTCTACTTGTACTGCTAATCTATCGACGTCAAAAGAGCCATCATCAGCTTGTTGATATTTAAATAAACTAGTTTGATAATTTGTTGAAGAAGGGTTAGAAGGAAGATTTAATACTAATACATTATAGATATATTCAATAGAATAATCTTTTCCGTCATTCTTATAATCAGCAAGTATATTATCTTTAAAATGCACAAAGTAGAATTCTTGAATGACTTCCTCATATTTCGTATAAGACTGACCATACTTGTAATCTAGTTTATAAGAAGTGTTAGTCGCCTTGAGATTATTATTCCTACCGACATAGTTAAATCCAGTGGCAAAAACACCATAAACGATAACAAAATATAATACGATTGTACCTAATATTGTTGATAACAAGTCTAATAAGAACGCTAGTAATCTAGAACCTACCGCTCCTTTTTCAATTAATACTTCCTTTTTCATTACTGAATCACTCCAACTCTTTCATTGAATTTTCTTTCTTCTTCAGCATTTCTGAATCTAATAGTTGTTTCTTTATCTACAACTCTAGTTCCACTGATATAATCGTGGATTACCATTCCACGTTTATTAAATACCATCATAGTATATGATATCAAGAAAGCTCCAAAGAAAGTAACAAAGCCCAATAGTAGATCAAGTATCAAATATGAAATCCATCTTACTATTAATCTCCATTTATTTAAAACATAGCCGTCTTTAGTTATTATTTCTAATTTAAAGATCATCTTTCCTATGGATTGTCCACCTTCATTGAATAACGGAATGATAAGATCAAAAATAAGAGAAAAACCTACAATAACTGGAATCAATAAACTCAACGTATTAAGCATCAAAGCGTTATTCTCTTCATTCAGTCTTGAAACTTCAGGAGAATAGGTTACACTGTTAGCCGCTTCTAAATAACAATCCAAAACAAACAATACAGTTTTATACTCAGCGTCCTTTGAAGTGTCTTCTAAAACATAAGTATAGTTTCCATTTTCAATCTTAAAATCTTTAATGTTAGATTCAGAAGTTCCAACTTTAAACACTTGGTTCTTAAAAACATCAAACGATAAATTTTTTTCATTTCCAAAAGTGTTGTAGACATCACAGTAGAAATATACAAGTGACTCAGTTAAGTTTACATCCTTAAACTCTTCTCCGTCTAACGACAAATCGATAGATATCAAATCATCAATCTTTACAATCGCCCTAAAAGCTCCCTTAGAAGTATAATTACCCTTAGAAGATTTCAAAAATAATTGAGAACGATCATATTCTTCACCTATTTTATCTAAGTTTGAAGTATATTTTGTTTCATCAAATGTATTTGGATAAATCAAAGTAAAAAACAAGAGAAAAGATAAGCCGAATACCATCAAAAAATCAATTATTTTTGCAAATAATCTTTTCCATAAGTTTCCGTTTACAATATGTTTCATCTTTTACCTCATTATTTACTTATAATTTCAATAGATATATAATTATCCTATGAAACTTAAGACCTATCGTATACTATACACAATATCATTGATCATTTGTACCCTTGCTACTATTGCTGGAGGAATATTTTTGATTTTTTCCATCATCAACGAGTGGAATGACAAGAGTGATAATGTTATCTTATGTCTTTGTTTCTTAGTTCTTCTAGTATTCAACATGTTTCAAGTTTATTCATTAATTCATTCATTTAAGAATGGTAGCATATTCTTTAGAAACATCATCGAGAACTCTGAGAAGAATCTAAACACCGGCCTTCTTTTATTCACAAATCTCCTCCTAGTACTAATGATAGGTTTATTTATATATTCCATTCTATTAGCACTAGGATTCGATATTCCTTTTTCAACTTTTGCCTTAGCTAATGACTTCTTGATATCATGTTTTTCATTAATGGCAATAGTTAACCTAATTTTCTTTGATCTTTACGTTTTAGTTTACGATCAAGAAGATTAAATTATATTCCGGTTAATAAACCGGTTTTTTTAATTGAGTTCTAGCAAAACAGTAGAATGTTTAGAAATGGCTAATCTACCATCTTTTAACATAGGTTTATATTTATCGGTATTAATAGAGTCTAAAATACCCTTAAATGTATCGCCGACTTCAACCTCTGCTCTTGAAACTCCTAAGTTATGTACTACAGCAAGAGACTTATCGCCATCTGTGATCTTATAAATCATTACAAATTTATTCTGTTCAGAGACTAACGATGTCATATCCTCATAAGTTCCGTGTTTAAAAACATTATATTTATTCCTAATATTCAACACTTTCTTATAGTGATTTAATAAAGAATAATCAGTGTTTAATTGGTTATAAACGCCTTCAGAAACTTGAGTGACATTGTTTAAATCTTGTCTATTTTGTTCAGGGAAATCGCATTCTCCTTCCTTGTCGGTTTTAGACCAGATCATTGGAAGTCTTCTCTTAGCATCACTTTGATCATCCGGCGATGTATTTCTGACTCCTTTTAATCCAATTTCTTCTCCGTAGTAAATATACGGAGTTCCTGGAAGAAGATAGGTAATACTAGCAGCCATCTTAGCATTTAATCCACTTAATGAATTTGAAACTCTATCCATATCATGGTTAGATAAGAAATAGCTATTCACCGCATTTGGATTAATTTCCTTAATAGCTTTTTCCATATCGGCAATAGTCGAACTAAATGTCGGAGCTTTAGTAACGCTCTTTGCGGCATTTAATATACTGCCATTAGTTCCACTTTCTCTAGAGGAAGCGAAGTTAAAGAAGGAATCAACACCAGATTCATAATATTGTTTAATAGTGTCAAATCCACTCCAAGCCTCCCCAACTATGTAGCAATCTGGGTTAACACCTTTACAGAAGTCGTTTATCCATTTAAGAACTGGAATATTCGATCTATGGGATTCTCCGGCACCTATATAGTACTTAACAGCGTCTAATCTAAATCCAGCTACTCCTATATCAAGCCAAAATTTCATGACATTCTCTAATTCGGCTTTGACTTCTTCATTTTCTAAATTCAAATCAGGCATGGTGTTTCCAAATTGACCTTCATAATAGAAGTTAGAATTGCCATATCTATGGTAACCACTCTTACTTTCTGTTTGCCAATTATACCAATTAGCTTTGCCTGAGCCACCAGAAGAATAATCTTGATAGGAATCCTTAAACCATTGACATTGAGTTGAAGAGTGATTGATTACAAGGTCAAGAATAATTCCGATGTTATATTTCTTAGCTTCAGTTACTAAAGCTTTAAAATCATCAAGAGAACCATAATCTTCATGGATACTATAATAATCAGTTACATCATATCCGTGATATGTTGGTGATTTGTGAATTGGCATCAACCATAGATTTGATACTCCCAATTCAGAAAGATATGGTAACTTAGCTTTGACACCATTTAAATCGCCGATTCCATCATTGTTGGTGTCATAGAATGAACGAACAAAAATTTCGTAATTGACTCCTCCGTCATTTCCTACTGTAGTATCGTAGACATAGTTTGGATTTTCATCCTTTTCTAAATCTAAGAAAGAACCTCCACTGGATTGAGATGTTTCGTCGCAAAACATTTCATCACATGTGGAGGTATTGTTATTACAGGAGAATAGAAGAGGAGTTATCAATAATAATGATAAAACTCCCTTTTTCATAACTATCCTTTGACTGCGCCTCCGGTAACACCTGAAACGTAGTATTTTTGTAAGAAGATAAACAACAATGTTGTTGGCAAGGCTACGCATACAGCACCAGCTGCAAATTGAGTGTAGTAAGCCATAACTAAGTCGTTAGCAGAAAGCATCTGATATAAACCAATAGCAACTGTCCAGTTTGTTGGGTTCTGTAATCCGATGATGTAGGATGAGGTGATGTAATCTCCCCATGGAGACATAAACGAAGTGAGAATTGTGTAAACGACAATTGGTTTAGCTAATGGAAGAATAATGCTCCAGAAGATTTGATTTCTAGTAGCACCATCAATCATAGCTGCTTCATCGATTGATTTAGAAATAGTATCGAAGAAACCTTTACAGATGTAGAAACCAGCACCACTACCAGCAGAGTAAAGAATTACTAATGACCAATAGGATCCTTGGAGATGGAAGATTTCTTTCATGACCCAGTACATGATAATCATGGATAAGAATCCTGGGAACATACCTAAGATTAAGTTCATCTTCATGAAGATGCCTCTAGCTTTAAATCTAAATCTAGATAAGGCATAAGAAGTTAGCAATACAAATAATGTTGAAATGATACAGTTAAGAACAGCAACGATTAATGTATTTAAGAACCAGGTTGAGAACAATCCATCCATTGAGTGAGCGATGTTTGGATCTGGATTAACCAAACCTGTAAAGTTTGAAAATAACATCAAGTAGTTATTAAATGTCCATGTAGAAGGAATAAACTTTGCTCTAGCAGCAATACCTTCTCCAGCAAATGATTGAAGAACCAACCAAACGATTGGAGATAACCAAATAACACTTAATACGATTAATAAGATGTAGATAAGAGCATCAGTAAGACCTCTTCTAAACTTTAACGATTTTATCATTGGAACTGATCCTCCGCTTGAACTGAACTTGACTTATTGTACATGATGATTGAGAAGAAGGCACAAACAACGAAGATTACAATACCGATTGTAGAAGCGATACCGAATTGTGGGTTGTTATTTGAAGTAACCATCTTATAAATGAATGTAATCAATAAGTCTGTATGACCTACTTGTAAAGCAGTACCGGAAATATTTGGACCACCACCAGTAAGGAAGAAGATAACGTTGAAGTTATTGATGTTACCAATAAATTGAGTAATAAGGTAAGAACCTGTAACGAACAAGATATATGGTAAGGTAATTTTTGTAAATTGAGTGAATGGACCAGCGCCATCAACTGTAGCTGATTCGTATAAGTCATTTGGAATATTCATCAAAATACCAGTTGTTGACAACATTGTATATGGAATACCAATCCAAATGTTAACGATAATAATGATTATCTTAGAAACAATAGCACCATTTGTTGGATCAGTACCAAAGCCTAATCTTGAACCAAATGTATTAGCCCACCATGTACCAACAGCACCAACGTCTTTAAACAATACACCTATAGACATGAGAGAAATGAATTGCGGAACAGCAATAGTCATGATGAAGATTGTACGCCATAATTTCTTGAACTTGATGCTCTTCTTATTGATTAAAAGAGCAAGGATAATTCCTAAGAAATAGTTTGAGAATGTTGCAATAATTGTCCAGCAAATTGTCCAACCTAATGTCTTTACTAAAGCACTTGGCAACATCGCATAAACAGAGTCTGCAGGTGCGGCAAACAAGGTGATGAAGTTTTCAAATCCGTACCATGTGAACAACTGGTTAGGAGGTTGATGACCCGAAGAATAGTTAGTAAACGCAATTAAAATTGAGAAAACTAATGGGACAATTGTAAATAAGATAATACCTAAGATTGGTAATAAGAGAATTGAAACGTGGAAATTTTCGTTTAATAAGCCATTCATTTGTTCTTTAAATGATTTTGGTTTTCCAACGAACTTATCTTGATGTTCCTCGTTATATTTAGCAAGAGCTTCTCTTAAGGCACTTAATTTTCCTTCAACTTCAGCGCTTGTAAGATGTCTAACTTCTTTACCTTCTTTAACAACAATTTCATTGACCATTTCTTTAGCAAATGAATATTCGAATTTGTAATCAAGAAGCATAGCATTAATTACTTCTTCAACACAATATGTTTCAGAAGTGAAATTTGTCTTAAGATATTTTCTATCTCTATCACAAGCGTGTTTAACTTCTTTAATTTCTTCCTTGCACATAGCAGCAATAGCTTTATCTTCAGGAAGTTTATGTAAGTCGGCGGCTAATTTAGAAATCTTTACGAAGTAACGATCTTCAATCTCGTTAACGACTGCAGGATTTTTACCAGCAGCTTTAATCTCAGCGTTTTTAGCATTAGTTAAAGACTTGAGTTCAGCTACTAAGCTATTCTTTCTTTCAACAATAGCATCAAACTTAGCATTGATTGCTTTAATTTTTTGATTGCATTCAACTACTAATTCTTCTTTTCTACGAAGGTTAGCTTCATTAACTTCAGCATACTTATCTTTTAATGAATCGTATTTAGAAACTAATTCCTCATAATGTTCAAAGAATCTAATTCTATTTGTGTAATCAACATTTGTCTTGTAATAGACATTGAATTTTTCGTATAAATTAGCGTTTTCAACAGATTGCTTTGTAGCATATGGCATGTGTGTCTTCTTCATTTCGAAGATCTTACGTGTCAACTTTGTAATTACTTCAGTACGTTTACTTATACCAACTTCTGTACTACGCTCGTATAATCTAATAACAGATTCAGAAGATCCCTTAGCTTTTACATTTTCCTCAGCTTGAATTCTTTTTGCTTTGTAAGCTTCTAATTCAGCTTGTTTTTTAGCTAATAAAGTCTCTTCCTTCTTAATTCTCTTATAGCCTGAAGCAGCATATTCATATGAATATTCATTGACTTCTTTAGCAATTCTTTCATATAAAGCTCTATCTTCTTCATTTTCAATATATGAGAAATCATATGTATGTTTTGAAGAAAGTTCGTTCTTGTAAGCTTTTAAATCAGAACCACTTTCAACACAGTTTCTAACTTCTTCATCGATAAGATTAGAACGTTCAATATTAACTTCATAAATATTCTTGAACTTCATATAGTTATCGATTCTGTAGTTGTTGTAACCTGATTGAATCGAACGATTCCACATATATAAGAATAGAATAATGGAAAGAACAGAAAGTAATCCGTAGATAAGAATCATGATGGAGTTATCCTTTGGAACTTTCTGACAGAACATACCAGTTTCATCACAAACTTCTTGAACGGCAGTAACACCTAAAGTTCCAAGCATAAAGATGGCATTTCCACCAAATAGAGCCATGAACAAAATGTAACCAACTTCAAATAATGCAAACAATACACCATTTGTATATTGTTTGTGTTTGAAACTAGAAGCACCAAATAAGAAGAAAGATAATCTACCTGAAGTATCATTATTCCTGAATTGATGGATCTTTCTCTTTAAAAATTTATAAAATCCTACTGTACCAGCAACAGCACCTTTTCCAACAAGTTTACCAAAGCTAACAATTGATAAAACCATTGATAAAAGCAAATCTAAGACCCATAAAACAGCTTTCTTCAAAGCGTTTCCGATGTTTCCTAAAATATAGACTGGTTTTGATAGTGGTTCTACATTACTCGTTAAGGCAATATTACTTTGACTGACATCACCTTTATTTTCATCAGTCAAAGGAGTATTGTTGTTTAATTCCGACATAGTTTTCCCTCCTAAAAACGACAAATCCAAGGAGATGAAAATCATCTCCTTGAATCTAATTAATAACTAAGAATGTTAATTATTGAGCGGTTCTTAAGATGTCCATTTGAGCCTTTAAGAATTGAGCCCAAGTTGTGACGCCTTCACCTAAATTACCATCTAAGTAAGCTTGACCGATAGCTTTACCGATATCCCAATATCTGTCTTGAGCAGTTTGAGATTGGACACAAGCAGCAGCGGCGTTTTGAGCTTCAAGAGCTTTAGCAGAAATGGTTGTATTTTCTGTGAATCTCTTATCAGCAGCAGCTTCTTTATTACATGGAATGGCTTGTCTATTTTCGTATCTGATTAATTGGGAATCAGCGTTTGTTAATAATTCAGCTAAAGCAGCAGCGGCTTTTTGTTCTTCTACTGTACAAGAAGTATTGATGCAGTAGATCTTAGAACCAGTGAAGGAAGCCATTTGATAAGCTTTACCATCAATGTGATATTCTGGTAATTTAACAGCACCTAAGTTGTCGCCAATAGCTTTCTTTAAGTCAGATTCCATCCATGTACCGGAAACGGCAGCAATCATGGAACCATCTTGGAATCCTTGTAAGATAACTTCGTTTGGAGCAGTAACGAATGTGCCAGCTTCATATAATGGTTTAATTAAGCTGTTAGCATATTCACTAACCTTGACACCAGCTTCATTATCCCATGTTGTTGTGTAAGAAACTTTACCTTCAGCGTTAGCAGCCCATGTTAAGGAAGATGTGCCACAAGCTTGTGGGGACATAATGAAGGAGTTGGCATACCAACCATTGTTGATTTCCATACCGAATGTCTTCTTGGAATCTTTAGCCTTTTGTAAAACTGTCTCTAAGGATTTAACATCGTTTTCACTTAAAGCAGCCTTGTTGTACCATAAGAAGTAACCGTTATCGGAAGTGACTGGGAAGCCGTATAACTTATCATTATATGTAGCACCTTTAACAGCAACAGCGGAGTTATTTGCAACAACGTGTTCTTTATAGGAACCTTTTAATTCAGCAACGATACCTTTGGATTGGAGGTTGAAGATGTGGTCATCAGCACATAAGAATAAGGCTGGTCTACCTTCAACTGTTGGGTCCTTAGCTAATGTTGTACCAGCATCGGCTTCAGTAACACCTTTAAAGTTGTATTTGAACTTAGAAGATTCTTCTTTTTGATTGGCGTTGTATTTTTCAACGACAGCTTTAATAACAGCTTCTTCTTTTTCAGTAGCCCAGATGGTAATTTCGGTACCAACGTTGCTATATGATGGAGCTTTTTCACCACAAGCTGTGAGTGATAAAGCAGCTAATCCTATAACGGAAATGCAAGATAATAATTTTCTCATAATTTTAAATAATCCCTTCTAATAATTAAGCTAATTCAGCAACAAGCTTTAAGCATAAGCCATGAACGTTATCTTCACATTTATCTGGCATGAATGTGAATGGATAGTATGTAACTGTTAACTTTTTACAAGCTTTGGCTAATTTGAAGTTGGAACGGTTGTTCTTGCCTTCAGTATAACCATGGTTACCTTTTGTACCATCATCTTTGTCGGCGATTAAACCAGTAGTAGAAGTATCGAAATCCATATCTTCGACACCAAATTGGTTACCCCATGTGTATCCATCTGTGAATTTGAATTCACTACCTACACCAATCTTAGAAGCATCAGTGATTTCTAAGACATACTTGTAGTCGCTTACTTTTTGGAAGTGTAAGCTTGCATCAGCTTTAACAGCATCTTGATTCCAACCACCGAAGTTTCCACCGATAATTGACATTTCAACTGGTGTAACTTCAACACCGGTATTTTGAGCAAAGTCTTCATCACCACGTGGGCCTGAGGAAGAGACTTCACCACAAGAAGCAACGCCGCCAAGTGCTAAAACAGCGACAGCTGCTAACATTAATCCTTTTAATTTCATATTTACCTCCCTTTTAAATTGATTAATGAATTTTTGTCAAATACGCTATGTAATTTGACTATATAATTATCCCTTTCAGGTAATTACCTAAATTAAATTGATTTCTCAGTCTCTGGATCGAAGAAGTGAATCTTCTTAAGATCGAAGAATACTTTGATCTTATCGCCAGTCTTAATAACTCTATTAGCTGGAATCTTTGAGACTAATTCTGTACCACCGAAATCAGCGTGGACATAGTATTCGTTACCTAATAATTCAGCGACGTTAACATCGATATCGAATTCTGGACCGGTAACCTTTGTTTCACCATCAACTTCTTTAATATCTTCTGGTCTGATACCGAAGATAACTTTTGATGGAATTGATTTACCCTTAGTTAAAGTCTTTGGTAAGACAACTTTTTCACCGGAAGCGAAGGTGATTGAATTATCTTCAGCGCTATAATCAACGTGGAAGAAATTCATAGCTGGGCTACCGATAAATCCGGCGACGAATAAGTTAGCTGGATTGTTGTAGATTTCGATTGGTGAACCGATTTGTTGAACTCTACCTAACTTCATAACGACGATACGGGAAGCCATTGTCATAGCTTCGGTTTGGTCGTGGGTAACATAGATTGTTGTAGCGTTCAATGAGTTATGTAACTTGATGATTTCACTTCTCATTTGAACTCTTAATTTAGCATCGAGGTTTGATAATGGTTCGTCCATTAAGAAGACCTTAGCGTTTCTAACGATAGCTCTACCTAAAGCAACTCTCTGTCTTTGACCACCGGATAAGGCTTTTGGTTTTCTATCTAAGTATTCCTCGATTTGAAGGATTCTAGCAGCTTCATGAACTCTTCTATCGATTTCGTACTTTGGCAATCTTCTAAGTTTTAATCCGAAGGCCATGTTCTCGTAAACGGACATGTGTGGATATAAAGCGTAGGATTGGAAGACCATGGCGATATCTCTATCTTTTGGAGTTTTGTCATTACATAACTCGTTATCGATGTAGAGTTCACCTTTGGTGATGTCCTCTAAACCGGCAATCATACGTAATGTAGTAGATTTACCACAGCCAGAAGGACCGACGAAAACGATAAATTCATGCTTTTTGATATCGAGGTTGAAATCAAAAACAGCTTGAACATTGTTATCGTAGATTTTGTCGATGTGTCTAAGCGAGACGAAGGCATCATCGTGTTCGGATTCTTTTGTGACTTTTTGAGACTCAACGTTCTCCTCTTGAAGCGTTCCGACTACTTCATTGTCAACTTTGACATCAGTCTTTTTGTTAGCCATTTTGCTCTCCTTATATTATTTATTTCTTCCGTAGATCTTTACGTATCTAGAAAGTAAATAACCTAATTGTTCTTTAGAATTATCAAATTGCTCTTTTGTAATTCTAAAACTCCAGTTCAATGTGGATAAAGTCGAAGGATAGTTCATCCTTCCTTCTTTTCCAATTGCTAGAAGATCTTGCATCGGCATCATAGCTACTCGAGCTTTTGACGCCATATTTAACTGAACGATCAAGTCAGTTAATTCACGGTTATCAAATTCTCTTGAGAATTGAACGTGAAGTTTTTTAGCCTCCTCTTCCGCCACATCTAAGAAAATCTTTTTTTGATTCTCATCTAAGTCGTCTAAATATTGACGAGTAGTTGGCGAATCATGCGTTGCGGTGTAAGAGAAGAAGTTGTAGGTGTAATTAGAAGGTCTCCAGATATTCTTTTTATCATAGCCATCAAATCCTTGAGTAACTATCTTCATTCCTGGATACTTGGTCTTCTTCATCAACCTTATAAAAGGAGGATCAACCATTCCCAAATCTTCGGCGATAATCGGATAATTCAACTTATCTTTAAATAGATCGAATCCTGGTCCTTTAACCCATTTTCCGTTTCTTGCTGTCTTATCACCATAAGGAATAGCGAAATATCCGCTAAAGCCTCTAAAGTGATCGATCCTAAGTAAGTCGTACAAACCTAAAGCATAGTCGATTCTTTTATTCCACCAGGCGTAAGATGTTGACTTATGATAATCCCATCTATATAGTGGATTACCCCATAATTGACCATCAGCTGAGAAACAGTCTGGTGGACAACCAGCAACACGTTTTGGATTATGCTCATCATCAAGTTCAAATAGTTCAGGATATTTCCAGACTTCGACGCTGTCATAAGCGACGTAGATAGGAAGATCACCCATAATCGAAACACCTTTTGAATTGGCGTATCTCTTTAAAGCTTTATATTCATTCAAGAACTCGAATTGGGTCCAAAGGTAAAAAAGATATGTATCTTCATTCCCTTTGATAACTTCCTCCTCTAACTCAGCAGAATACTTCAAGTATTTCTCTTCCCATTTGTTCCACGGACGTAAAGAATTGATTTCTTTTAAAGTCATGAACAAAGCGAAATCTCTAAGTTGAGGATTGTCGTTGATGAATTTGATAAACTTTAAATTATTTCTATTAAATCTTGTAAAAGCAATCTTTAGAACTTTGATTCTGTTGTTAAATATCTTCTCGTAATTAACTCTAGATTCAGTATCCTCCCAATCTATGTATTTTATCTCACCAGTTTTTAGAAGCCCTTTTTTAACAAGGGTAGGTAAATCGATAAAATAGTAGTTTAGCCCAAAATTAGAAGGAGATTGATATGGTGAGTCACCGTAGCTAGTTACATTAAGTGGAAGAATCTGCCATATTCCTATAGAAGATTTGTCCAGGAAATCAACAAAATCATACGCTTCCTTTCCTAATGTACCAATTCCATACTTCGAAGGAAGCGAAGAAATGTGCATTAAGACTCCCGCTTGTTTGACCATGTAAATACCCCTCGCTTTTTTGTAAGCGCTTTAAGTTTAACACTAGGCAACTTTTTTTTCAATAAAATACATGCGTTTTATTATTAAAAAAAAGAAAATACCATCCACTTAATTTGCTAAAAATTAAGAAAAGATACTAAATGTTCGTTTTTTGCGTGTTTTGAACAAAGAACAGAAAAATGTGCAAAAATATTTCGCAATTGTATACAATATTTTTTTGAACATTGTGTATAACAAAAACAAAAAAGGTTAACTATCTATCTATTACAGATAAGAGCTAACCTTTCAAAAACAAACAATATAACGATTAGAACAAATCGGAGAAGAGATTCTTCTTATAAACACCATCTTCAATAAGTTTTTTAAAGGAGTTTATAACAGATTCTTTATCTTCTTTATAGGTGACTCCGAACCACTTGTCGTTAGTCTTTAAAACCTTAACTGTGACTTCCCCTTTTGAGAGCAATTCGCCGACGTAAGTTGGAAGCAAATATTCAGACTTTAATGGATTTTCTATATTAGCAAAGAATTCGACAAAGCCCTTTTCTAACATTCCGATGAAGTTAGGAGTGAAAGCCCAACAGTTCATGGAAACGAAAGCTTCTGGATCAATTTTTACACCATCAGCTAAAGCACCATCTCCATCTTTAACGATATTAGAAGTTTCAACTACCTCGGTTAAGAAACTATTTTCATCGACTTTACAAACACCTCTAGTAACTCCACCATTATCTGAAAGGGTGTTCTTCAAGATAAATCCAGCCATCGCAAATGAATTTGGACTTAAGTTACTAATCATAAAGGAATGAAGTTGTCTAAAAGCTTCTTTTCCATAATAATCATCAGCGTTTATAACAGCAAAAGGTTCGCTAACAACATCTCTACAAGCTAAGATAGCTTGGCCGGTTCCCCATGGCTTAATTCTTCCTTCATAAGAAGGAGCTGAAGCAGGAACATCGTTTAAATCTTGGTAAGCATAAGCGATTTCGACATTTAATTTCTTAGCTAACTCTTCGAATCTATTACCGATTACTTCTCTAAAATCTTTTTCAATATCTCTTCTAATTATGAATACTACTTTGTTAAATCCAGCCTCTAAAGCATCGTGAATCGAATAATCCATGATGATTTCCCCATTTGGACCTACAGGAGCTAACTGTTTGATGCCTCCACCAAATCTCGAACCAATTCCAGCAGCCATAACAACTAATGCAGTTTTCATTATATTTCCTCCATAAAAAGAACTAATTATTTATAGACACATCTATTTAATACTAATATATTAAGAAAGTCAAATAATCTACTTTCCGAAGACTAACTTTTTTAATCCTTTTAAAGGATGCTTATTTGC
>JAEDNC010000011.1 GCA_016302705.1 Bacilli bacterium
GAAGAAAGCCTTTTATTCTTTAAAGACTACTTCAACTTATAAAAAAATAACTACAAGCTTCGTAGTTATTTTTTGTTTTCGTTAAATAAGAATTCGCTTCCCTTAATAGTTTCGCTAGTAGATAAGGAGAAGAAGTTCTGCTGTCTACAAGCTTCAGAAAGAATAATAGCGACGCAATTAGAAAGATTAAGGCTTCTAGCGTCTATAGCCATAGGAATTCTAACAGTATTCTCATAGTGTTTTCTTAACACATCATGTGGAATACCAGTAGATTCTCTACCGAACATGAAGTAGTAGTCTTTAGCAACATCGCTATAATCTCTTTTCGAATATAGAGAAGAAGAATATCTAGTTATGTAAAAGATCAAATCTTTTTCGTGATCTAGATAAAACTCATCGAGATTTTTATATCTAATTATTTTAAACCCGATCATGTAATCCATCCCTGCTCTTTTTAAGGATTTATCAGATAGTTCAAAAGAGAGATCGCCGACGATGATAAGTTCGGCATTCATCGCCATGCAAGTTCTAATGATATTTCCGACGTTAGCAGGTTTCTCAGGTTCAAAAAGAACTATATGATTCATCTTGAAACAGGCTTAGTTAACTCATCGATAACTTCTAATAGATGCTTATCAGAAGTTAATGGGGATAACTTTTCTTTAACTAATGAGTGGTAGGAATTTAACCATTCGATTTCTTCATCGCTCATCATATCTAAATCTAAACATCTAGTAGAAATAGGTACATAAGTTATGGTTTCAAAGGAATAGAATACACCTTCTGAAGTTTCAAAAGCTTTCTTAGCAAGAAGGTTATTTTCAATTCTAATACCGTATTTACCTTCGATATAGACACCTGGTTCAACGGTGGTAATCATACCTTCTTCAAGTCGAGCTTGATCGTCTCTTTCAGGAACGGAACGATATCTAAATCCGTTTGGTCCTTCATGGACGTTAAGAATATAACCAACTCCATGTCCAGTACCACATTTGTAGTCTTTGCCTTCCTTCCAGAAAAGCTCACGAGCCTTGATATCTAAGGTATGACCATCAGATCCATATAAGAAAATCGAAGTAGATAAAGCGATAACCGCCTTTAATGTCAAAGTATAATCGTGAATGAACTCTTTAGAAAGGTTTTCTCTTAATGGGAATGTACGAGTTGTATCGGTAGTTCCGCCATAGTATTGGCCACCGGAATCTACAAGTAATACTTCATCATTTTTACTAACAACAGAAGAACAAGTAGAAGTAGGAGAATAGTGCATTTGAGCAGCATTTGGACCAACTGCGGCGATAGTCTCAAAACTTAGATCAAAGCATGCTTTATTTTCAAATCTAAAACCTTTCAAGGCTTCAGAGTATTCGTATTCAGTAAGGTTATCATCGAGATGTTTATTTAAGAAATCGATGAATTTAACTAGAGCTAATCCATCGTAAGCTTGAATCTTCTTAGTGTTTTCAACTTCGACATCACCTTTTATTGCTTTCATCAAATACGAAGGGTTATGTCCATAAACTTTATTACTTAAGATGTTATCAATCTTGGCATTCATCTTCGAATTGTCGATCAAAGTTATGACATCCTTATGCTCTTCTACAAAAGGAATAATCTCATCGTAGCTATGTAACTTAATGCCCTCTAATTCAAAATCAACCTTATCTAAATCGATAAAAAGATGATTTCCATATTTCTTAGAAATGTATAAAAAAGAGTAGAATACAGGATTACAAGCGATATCTTTGCCACGGCAATTTAAGATATATGCGATATCATCTAAACTGTTTATTAAGTTAGCTTCAATTTCTTTCTCATCTAACACTTCACATATCATTTCAATCTTCTCTTTTGAAGTCAAAGAGAAAAGAGAATCATCGAATTTAACGATCTTTTCTTTTGATAAAAGTGGTCTATCTTCAACTAGAGAAGAATAATCGACATCCTTAACTTCCCCACCTTTAGAAATCCTTGCGTACAAAGATGTAGGAAGAACGAACAATGAAGTTCCAAGTGGGTAGAGATTATTATTCTTGATGAATTCAGTAAGGGTAGGAACATTCTTTTCACCCATTTTCATCAAGGTAACTCCACTATCTTTTAACTCCCTTTCCGCTTGAATAAAGAATCTGCCGTCAGTAAATAGATAGGCACCATCTTGAGTTACAAGTAAGGAACCAGTATCGCCTGTAAACGGAGCAAAAAACAATCTCTCAGCGAAAAAATGACTTGCTAGATATTCTGAAGAATGTGGATCAGAATTAGCGATGTAATAAGCTTTAAGCCCATCTTCTTTTAGTTTATTTTGAAGAAGAAGTAAGTTTTCTTTTTTAAACATAGACTTTCTCCTTAATAGGCACGAGCAAAGAGAACTACATATTTAGCTTTCTTGCCGCAGATCGGACAGACATCATCGAAAGGAATCTGTTCAAAAGGCATACATCTAGAAGTAGCGTTAAGTTTATTCTTGATTTCAACTTCACACTCCTCATCTCCACACCACATCATCTTGGCATAACCTTTACCGTTAACGATAACATCTTCAAGTTCTTCGTAAGTGTGGACTTCAGTGGTATGGTCTAATAAGTATTTCAAAGCCTTGTTGTACATGCCTTTGTTAATCTCTTCAAATTCTTTCAAGACTAATAAAGCTAAGTCTTCATCTAAAGACCATACTTTCTTTTCGCCATCGAATCTTCTAGTAACCCCTATTTGATTCTTATCTAAGTCACGTGGGCCTAAATCTAATCTAAGTGGGACACCTTTCATCTCGTATTGAGCAAACTTCCAACCCGGAGTCTTAGAATCATCGAGATCAAGTTTAACTCTAATACCCTTTTCGAGTAACTTATTGTAGACTTCAGTGCATTTAGCGGCAATTAATGGGTTATCTTTAGCTCTAACTGGAACGATAACAACTTGAATTGGTGCAACATATGGTGGCAAAACCAAACCGTTATCATCGCCATGTTCCATGATGATACTACCGATAAGTCTAGTTGAAACACCCCAGGATGTTTGGTGAGGAACCTTTAAAGAATTATCTTCATCGAGATATCTAATGTCGTAATGTTCAGCAAAACCTTGACCGAAATAGTGGGTGGTACCAGATTGTAAAGCTTGACCATCTGGCATCAAAGCTTCGATAGAGTAAGTTTCTTTAGCACCAGCAAACTTCTCTCTTTCAGTTTTCTTACCCATAACAAATGGCATAGCTAATAAGTTTTTTCCCATGTCGTTATAGATTCTTAACATCTTTAACGCTTCTTCACGCGCTTCTTCTTCAGTTCTATGAATGGTATGACCTTCTTGCCATAAGAATTCACTTCCTCTTAAGAAAGGACGTGTAGTCTTCTCCCATCTAACAACCGAACACCATTGGTTATATTTAATTGGAAGATCACGATAAGAATTTAAGATGTCTTTAAAGTGATCACAGAACAAGGTTTCCGAAGTTGGACGAACATATAATCTTTCTTCTAGCTCCTTCTTTCCACCTATAGTAACTATAGCGCATTCTGGAGCGAAGCCTTCAACGTGTTCTTTTTCTTTGGTAAGTAAGCTTTCTGGAATCAACATCGGCATATAGACGTTTTGATGTCCAGTCTTCTTAAACTCAGCATCGAGATAAGCTTGGATATTTTCCCATATCGCATATCCATAAGGTCTATAGATGATGAAACCTTTTACTTTGGAATAATCCATCAATTCAGCTTTTAAACAAATTTCAGAATACCATTTACCCATGTCGACTTCTCTCGGGGTAATGGCGTTATTCTTTTTCATTTCTGCCATAAAATATTTTTCTCCTTTAATTAATTTATAACGCTCTTCCATTTATCATCCGCAACATAAGGCAAGGATGATGGAGCAGCGAATTCGTGACAAATGTAATTGTCGTAATTTAAGTTATGTAATAATTCGATGTCGTTTCTATTCTTTAAATCATCGACGATTATAGGCTTAGAATAGGACATGAGCATCGATTGAAGTGAGATAAATGATGATTTTCTATGCGAATCATCTAAGCTCAACTTTTCAGAATCTAACGACAAGACAAATAGTGAGAATTTCTTAACGATGTCTTTAGGGATGTTAATCGAAGGTGAATCAACTTTTAAACAGTATTTGATACCGTAATTTTCTAAGGTATCTAGATCCGATTCAATCTCGTAGTTGCCATCGTAAAGATCTTCGATTTCAGTCTTATCAAAGAGGAATTTTATTCTGTCCTTCACGTCTTTAAAGATAAACAAACTAGTTGAAACTTCGTTGATATATCTTAAAGAGAAAGGCACGATAAACGTAGTCTTGGGGTACCTAGTTAGAAGATCTTGAAGCTTTTTAAAGACCGCTAAAGAAAGATCTCTTAAATAGGAAATGGAACGGGCTTGAGAGAAGACCTCTTCCATATTTTTAATTGCGATGCCGTAAGGTACTAGTTTAACAAGCGAACAATCGCTACACTCTCCTTTATAGGAAAGAATAGGAGTGAAGAAGACTCTAAATGTTTGATTTTTAATAAGCGCTTTAATCTCGTTGCTAGTCTTCATATCGAAAGAAGAAACCTTAGTAGAATCAACTCCGTATATAGCAACTTTTTCACCATTCTTATGTTGAGCTATGTAGCACATATTTCTAGCTTCACCTATAAGGCTATCGATAGATTGAGTGGTATCGCTAAGATATAATTTACTAGCGCAACCTATTGAAACATCGTAGAGCTTAGATAAAGATTTCAATGCGATGAAACGATCGACTTCAGCGAAAATGTTGTTACAGAAATTGGAGACATCGCTTTTCTCCTCTAACGAGAAATCGAAGAGTAACGCCTCGCTGTCGTTTAAGAAAGCCATCATACGATCTTTAGATAAAGTACGACAAATCGAATCCAAAGGCTCATAAATCGAAGTTAAGGTCATAGTTTGAGATGTATCGTGAGTGTTTCTCAAATTCTTTTTGGAGTGCTCGACTTTCAAAGTAAGTCTTATACAGATAATCGATATGTTAGTTTGATACTTTTTCTTAGACTTGATCAAATCTTTAATATCTTGAACATCTCTTACGTAGTGCGAAATCGAATTCTTATGCTGTTTACTGACGTAATTAGGTAAAATAGTATTTTCTAGATGAAGTAAATTGCTAGTTTTATCAAAACTTGTAATTTTGTAGATAGAAAGATATTTCTTTTTTGAATTAGTCATTTTTACGTTCATAGTTAAAAATAACGACTTATTCGGAGCATCTTCTACAAAGTTTGTAATCCACTCTCTAACTTTCTCTTTATCATCAGGATGATATTCGTTTAAAAAAGCATCAAAAGTCGTTACTCTTTGCTTCTTCAAATTGTTCTTATCAAAAAATCTAATAGTGTTGTTATTCAAGTTAAAAGTAAAAATTCTTACGTTAGAATCTGTGTTATATATTTGCTTTTTAGTCTTTTTATTCTTATGGCTATTAACTAAAGCTAATACGAAAAGGACAATTAAAAAAAGTCCTGCTACTACTACAAGAGCAAAAGCAATAATAAGGTACGGATTAGATTCGAAGTCAACAGAAAAAAGCAACATAAAAAAACACCCTTATTTACTAATTAAGTATAATACTTAATTATTCTTTATTCAATTAAAGTCATTAGTATGATATAATTCATTTTGCAACGGAGCAGTACCCAAGAGGCTGAAGGGGTCGGTCTCGAAAACCGATAGGAGGTCACACTCGCAAGGGTTCAAATCCCTTTTGCTCCGCCATCATTGATTGTCGAGACACGTACAAAAAAGTGCGTGTTTTTTTCTTATTTTAAGCATTATTTGCTATATTTGGCCTTATTGATATAACTTTTATCAATTTATAACCGGGCACATAAAAACCTCGTGAAAAATCTGGACAAACACGAGGTTTAAATCCACTCATCCAGTTTGAAAAAATATGGTGCATTTTGCATCACCCGTGTGTTGGACTAACAACTAATTACTTAATGTATTCAAGTAAAAAATCCGTTAAACCAATTATTATATAATTACGTTCGTCCCTCATGAGCGGTATTGGACGATATACAACCAACACTTTCCTTGTTCCATCATTGATTTTAGTAAACGGTTTTATTTCTCGGTTTTTAGTTTCTAAATTATTTATGTCTGCGGATATTTGGAAGTAAAAAGCATCATTACCCCTAGTAGCATAGAAATCCACTTCATAATTGACTCTTATTGTCTTCCCTTCTTTATTCTTTTCAAAAGATTCAAACGCACCTACAGTTACACTAAAATTATTATAAATTAATTCATTATAAATAATGTTTTCAATAACTTTTCCTTCATCAAAAAAAGTAAAGTTTTCTTTGGCGTTTCTAAGGCCAATATCGCTAAAATAATACTTTCTTGTCGACCCAATAATGTTTCTTCCTTTTAAATCAAACCTTTCAACTTCATCAATCAACATTGCATCTTTAAAGAAATCAATATATTTGGTAACCGTTTCTTTATCTATTTTTTCGTGTTTAACACTTTTGTAAGTATTAGCGATTCTTTCAGAATTAAGTAAATCTCCCGTGCAACTACTTAAGATTTTACATAATTCATCTAATGATTCTGTTTTTGTGATTTTGTTATGTTCAATAATGTCTTTAAAATATGTTTTATCAAAAAGCTTTTTAAGATAATGTTCCTTTTCTTCTTTAGGAGAAAGCACCGCAAGAGGCATGCCTCCATACATCATGTATTCCATTAGAGCATCACTTTTTGAGCCACCAACATAATTAAAATATTCATAAAAAGACAGAGGCCTCATATGTATCTCTATCGCTTTATCCCTAAATTCAGAGGCAACCTCTTTAGAAAGCATTTTTGAATTGCTGCCTGTGACATACAAATCAATGTTTGGTTCTCGTGATAACCCAAGTATCACTTCAACAAAAGAGATTGTATTTTCATCCCCCTCTTTCGCAATTACTATTTTCCCATCGGTTAAAATTGGATTAATAATCCTAAAAACTCTTTGTATTTCGTCCAAAAACACATAACAATTATCTTTTCCTTTGCACCAATCGCGAACGAATGCACCGAGTTTAAGGGGATTTAATAAATCCGAGTTTCTATCATCATCTAGTTCGATAATTAGAATATTATCTTTCTCAACACCATTATTTAATAAATAATTTTTATAAATTTCTGTTAATAAGTATGATTTTCCACATCTTCTTACGCCAGTAATTACTTTTGGAAATCCATTGTTTTTAGCTTTTATGAGTTGATTGAGGTATTTATCTCTACTAATCATATTATCTCCTTTTTTGTGTAATTACACATTTATTGCGATTCCATAATATCATATATTCCTTCTCTCTTCAATCACAATAAAGGTATGCTTGTGTATCTTCTAAAACGATGAACAAGGGATTTTTTTAGAAGAACAATAAGGCCTATGCCAAGACACTAATGCAAAACATCGGTGCCAAAAACGGCACTAAAACTAATAAAGCCGACCATGCAACTACTTATATAATGTATAATGCCAATCGATTTTTAAATAATCGATTGTATTAGATGAAGTTGTTAACATATCCGTCATCAAGACCATGGACGATGATATCCTGGTTCAAGAAGAAATATACTATATAAGAAAAACAAAGCATAAGCTCCATTATGGTATTTACATCAATTAGAGGATTTTATTCCTCTTTTCTCATGAGGTTTAAACTTTTATAGCGCTATTTAATAAATCATTCGGAGACATGTTCAGCGAATATGCAGCAACTGATGTATCGATAAAATGTCTTGTTGGTCAATATTTTACCCTGCTTTCTTTTAAATGTTTCCCACCACTTTCTTTTACAATAAAACAGGTCATTTCTTTTAAACAAAATAGGTTTTTATAAGAATCGACCAATACAACAGTGCAATGTAATTTTAGTCGAAAAAGTATGTGTATCGACAATTGGACTTAAACACCTGCATGTGTACGGACAATTGGCGCCATCATTGATTGTCAAGACACGTACGAAAAAGTGCGTGTTTTTTCTTATTTTTAAGCATTATTTGCTATATTTAGCCTTGTGAAAACAACTTCAATCAATTTATAACTGGACACATAAAAACCCCGTGAAGAATCTAGACGAACACGAGGTTTAAATTCTATAATTATATCTTCTTAAAAATAAGCTTTTAGTGATGGATATAACTTTCTAAATACTTTGTATTTGCTATTATAAAATTCTACTTTATCTTTCTCTGGTAAATACACCTTTGTAGACTTAAGTTTATTTATTATCTCACTGTTTTCTAAATTGATATTGTTAATACCATGCAATGCTAGTAAAGCAGCTCCAAACGATCCACTTCCTTCGCTCTTATAAATAGGGAGATTCAAAACATTAGACATTATTTGATTCCATATTTCGCTCTTTGAACCACCGCCACAAATCGTTGCTTTATTAAACTTACAACCATTATTTATAGCAATTTCTAAACAGTCTCTTAAAGCGAAGGCAACGCCTTCTAAAATAGCTTTAGACATGTCACCTTTGGTAGTGTTATGGGTTAAGCCAATAAATGCTCCTTTAGCATTTACATCATTGTGTGGACTTCTTTCACCAGATAAATATGGCAGGAAATATAAATCATCATTTTGAGAATTTCTGATATCAGTTTCATCTTGTATATAATCAGCATCCACTAAGACGTTTTCTAACCACCATTTTCTTGTTGATGCTGCGCTTAAAATACAACCCATTAAATGATATTTCCCTGTGGTGTTAACAAATGAATGTAAGGTATTCTCTTTTGGTAAGATGTAATTATTTGTAGGAATAAATATAGTGCCACTTGTTCCTAAGGAAATGTTGACTTCCCCTTCATTAACAATTCCCATTCCTATTGCACTTGCAGCGTTATCACCAGCCCCAATAACTACTTTAAATTTTGGGACTTTATGCTTATAAGCAAATTCTTCTTTAGCTTGTCCAATTACATCTGTACTTTCGAATAGCTTTGGTAAATTAACTTCTGAAATACCAAGGATTTGAAGCATATTTTCGCTCCACTTCTTATTTTTTACATCGAGATATAGCGTTCCAGAAGCATCGGAATAATCGGTAGCAAAAACACCTGTTAGCCTATAAGCGATATAGTCTTTAGGCAGCATGATTTTATCGATATTTTGAAATAATTCTTTTTCGTGATTTTTGACCCATAATAGTTTAGGTGCGGTAAATCCCGCGTATGCGATATTACCGGTCCACTCGCTTAATTTGTCTTTCCCAACTACATCGTTTAAATATTTAGTTTCTTCTTCACTTCTACCATCATTCCATAAGATGCACGATCTAATGATTCTGTCGTTTTTATCTAATAATACAAGTCCGTGCATTTGTCCTGAAAACGATAATCCTTCTAAACAGTCGCGATCTTGTTGTTCTAGCAATTTATCAAAGCAAAATGTAAAAGCTTCCCACCAATCCTCTGGGTTCTGTTCTGAATATAGACCTTTTTGATATAAAGGATAATCTTTCGACACTTCATTAAGAATATTCCCTAAAGAATCTATCAAAGTAAGTTTTATTGAACTAGTTCCTAAATCAACACCAATATATGTTTTCATAATTATTTAAACAAGATTTGGTTAACAACACTTTCTAAATATTCTTGTCTTCCACTGCCTGGATCATTTGCATCTTTTAATTTATAAGCATGCTCAGCAAGTTCTTCTAACGAAGTGCTATTATTCAAAATCTTTTGACCTAATTCCGAGTTAAACGAAGAGTATTTATCTTTGATAAAAGCGTCAATCCTACCATCTTCAATAATCTCTGCTGCTTTAATTAATCCTAATGCAAAGGTATCCATGCCCAAGATATAAGCTTGTAGCATATCTTCAATGGTGTTAGATGGTCTTCTATTCTTCGCATCAAAGTTAAAACCACCAGTGAGACCACCAGCTTTAATGACTTCAAGCATCGCATAGGTTGCACTATAAACATCGACAGGGAACCTATCAACATCCCAACCTAAATTTGGATCTCCTTCATTAGCGTCGATGCTTCCAAGCATACCGTTAATTGCGCTAATTCTTAATTCGTGTTCAAAAGTATGGCCTGCCAATGTTGCGTGGTTAGCTTCAATATTCATCTTAAAATCTTTATCTAAACCGTATTGTCTTAAGAATCCAATCGCTGTAGCGGCGTCATAATCATATTGATGCTTCATTGGTTCTTTTGGTTTTGGTTCGATATAGAAGTCACCTTTAAAGCCAATCTTACGACCATAGGTCACTGCCATCTTCATGAGACGGGCGATATTATCTAATTCAAATTTAACATCTGTATTTAGTAAAGTCTCATATCCTTCTCTTCCACCCCAGAAGACATAGCCTTTACCACCTAGTTTAACAGTAATATCTAATGCCTTCTTAATTTGAGCGGCCGCGAAAGCATAAACATTAACACTATTAGTGGAACCCGCTCCATTCATAAATCTTGGGTTGGAGAACATATTCGCTGTACCCCATAAGCATTTGATACCAGTTTCTTTCATCTTCACTAAGATATAATCACTAATTTCATCTAATCTTTGATTAGTGATGTTGATATCATCACTTTCTGGCACTAAATCGACATCATGGAAGCAGAAATATTCAATGCCAAGTTTAGACATGAATTCAAAGCCAAAATCGACTTTCGCTTTTGCGTGTTCCATGGTAGCAGGAGCCTCACCAAAAGACTTATCAATGGTTCCTCTTCCAAACATATCCGCTCCATTTGCCCCAAGTGTATGCCACCAACTCATTGCAAACGGAAGATGTTCTTTCATCTTCTTGCCTAAAATAATTTTCTCTGAATCATAAAACTTAAAAGACAAAGGGTTTTTAGAATCCTTTCCTTCAAATTTTACTTTCTTAAAATCTTTTAGATGCTCCATGTTTTATACCTCCTATAGACATTTACAATTATACTTGTCACATTGCATTATTCTCAAGTGACATACTCCCACCACATTAAGGTAATATATCTATATTTCGCTAAAAATATTGTTCATATAGGTAACTCCATTAGAAATGTCTTTTAAGATGTCGCCACTTATTTAATCATTTGCACATATATAAAAAGAGCGGGATTTTGAAGTGTACCCAATTAACTTGCCCGGTTTATTTAGGTACATACTATTCCGCTCTTTTATTACACCCTATCTTTTAGATAATACTTCCTTTTCGTATTGTTTTACTTCTTCAAACATTTTTGCATCGCTTACCATGCCTTGTTGTTTTAAATATTCATCCCAAACTTCACCCCACGGAAGAGTCTTTAATTCTTCTTGCAAAGCAAGCACTCTCGTGTGGTCATAACTATCTTGTGCTTCTTTTAGTAGATTCCAAGGTGTTAATAATGCTTTTAATAATGCTTTTTCCATATTACGTGCGCCTATAACCATAGCTGCAATTCTATTAATAGAAGCATCAAAATAATCTAATCCAATGTAGCTTCTTTTTAAGCCATTGCATTTAACTAGTTCATCTGCCACATCTTGAAGTTCATCATTGAGTTTTAAGACATGATCGCTATCCCATCTCACTGGTCTAGAGACGTGGAATGCTAATTTATTATAGAAACAGTACATTGATGAAATCTTATCAGCGACATTTTCGGTTGGATGGAAGTGTCCTGTATCTAATAAGCAACAAATATGCCTACTAGCTGCATAATTTAGATAGAATTCATTGCTACCAGTAGTATATGACTCAACACCAATACCAAAAACTTTGCTCTCAACAGCAACATCCATGACCTTTTTATCATATTTATAACCAGCTAAAATCTTATCTAAAGAATCTTTTAAACGAAGTCTAGGTCCCAATCTATCAGCAGGAACATCTTTTAATCCATCAGGAATCCAAATGTTCATTAAAGATTTTTGTCCAAGCTCTTTGCCAAACATTTCAGTGATTTTTAAGCCATTTATGCAATGTTTTATCCAGTAATTGCGTACTGTTTCATCTGGAGAAGATAAAGACATGCCATCAACTAGCATCTTATGAGAGAAGATGGTTGGATTATAATCCAAACCTAATCCTCTTTCTTTAGCATAGTTAACCCATTCTTTAAACTGTTCTGGTCCGACATCGCATCTTTCCACAATTTTCCCAGTTTGATAAATCGCATGAAGATTAATCTTCTTGCTTCCAGGAATATAACTTAAAGCTTTATCTAAGTCTTGAGTTAATTCCTTGAAGTTTCTTGCTCTTCCTGGGTAATTACCGGTAGTTTGAATGCCACCAGATAAATCTCCATCGCCTTCAAAGCCTTTTACATCATCTAGCTGCCAACAATGTAAAGAGATTTTAGTCTTTGCTAATTCTTTTAATACTTTGTTTACATCCACTCCATAGGATGCGTAGAGTTGTTTGACTTCTTTTCTCATATCTAGTTGCTCACTTTCATTTGAATTTTAATATTTCCTAACGACGTTGCCTCAATAGGCATTGGAATCACTTTTAATCCTGTATACTCTTTAACTTTGTGGTTAAGGAAGATGTTTCTTGCTCCACCACCAACGATATATATCTTTTTATATTTTTTCCCTGTGACATATTCGAGCTCTTCGATTGCTTTTTTATAGCAAATAGCTTGAGAACGATATATCGACGCAAATAAATCAATATCATTCATAGGTGGGCTGTTTTTTAACAACTTCAATATTGCTTCTTTCATGCTTTTTGGAGCATTTAAGCTTGGATCATTCACATCGAATGTCTCTTCATATTTAGAATCGAAGATAAGACTACCAATAGTTTTGAAATCTAAGCCAGTTTCAGAAACAACACAGTTAGCTAGATACATGCCCATGATGTTTTTTAAGAATCTGATATAGCCCACTCCGCCTTCATTTGTGTAATTAGCTTTTAGTGATTTTTCATTTACAATTGGTTCTTTATTTTTAACACCAAGCAATGACCAAGTGCCACTTGATAATAAGATTGATTCATCATCAATTTCTACTGATTCAAATGCGCTTGCAGTATCGTGAGAAGCGCATAATATTACTTTGCAGTTTCCACCGACTTCTTTTTGCACTTCCGGTAATAAATCACCAACCACGAATCCTGGTTGTTTTATTTCTCCAAATAGCTTTCTTGGCAAGCATAATTTATCAATAACTGGGAAACAGTAATTACCTGTATTTGGATTCAAAAGTGCTCCTGTTGATTCGTTGGTATATTCATGTGTTTTGACACCAGTTAACTTATATGTGAAATAACTTGGAAGCATCAAATAATCTGTAGCGTTTTCTAGTCTTCCTTTACATAAATCATCGAAGAGTTGATAGATTGTATTGAACTGAGCGAATTGAATGCCGGTTTTAGCGTATAATTCATCAAATTTAATTATTTTATGGACTTTTTGCACACTTTTTTCATTTCTTGAATTTCGATATGCATAGTATGGGATAATCTCTTTATCCCCATTCATTAGGACATAATCCACGCCCCAAGTATCAATAGAAAGAGACTCGATTGTCTTATATTTTTTAAATGTTTTTTGGATACCCATTTTAATCTCACATAACAAGCGAGGAATATCCCAAACTAGACCGTTTTCAGAATTATCCATCAGCGTTTTGAAACGATAAACTTCATCTAAAACTACCTCGCCATCTTTTTGATACCCAACGACGTGTCTACCACTACTAGCACCAAGATCAATTGCTAAATAGTATTTCATTATTTTTCCTCAATAACTCCTGGCATCATTTTGAGATTCCAAAGCTTTGCTAAACCAATAATAACTTCATCAGGAATTTCGTTTACAACATGACCTAATGTGAGCATGTAAATTTGTGCTGTCTTTTCAACTGTTTCGATTAAGCCAAATGCTTCATCAATAGTTTCACCAGCTCCATAGATGCCGTGATTTGTCCATGAAACAATTCTATGTTCTTTCATTTTATTAGCAGTGGCTTCACCAATTTCAGTTGTGCCACAAATCATACATGGTAAAACTCCTATACCTTCTGGGAAGACAACTACGGCTTCAGTATTTGATTTCCATAATTTTCTAGTGAAAATAACTTCATCAGTTGGTAAACATGCACCCATACAAATTGTATATGTAGGGTGGGTATGCATGACAACTCTATTCTTTGGATTGACTTTAAATCTTACTGCGTGGCTCATTAAATGAGCAGGAAATTCAGATGTGAATTTACCACCATCTTTATAACCCCATAACAAGTGAGCGACTTTACCATTTTCGCTTATTTTAACTAAACCTAAGTTTGTTTCTGGATCTTTGATAACGTTTTTGAAATATTTACCAGTGCCAGTAACTAAGAAATATTTACCTCTTAAAACTTCATCAGCAACAAATCCAATTTCAATGTCTCTAATAAACTTATCTACCGGATAAAATTCTCTTACGAATTCTTCATCAATCATGTATGAGATGTTTCCACCATTTCTTTCATCCCATCCTTGATGATACATGTTGTCAGTAATTTCGCTGACTTCTCTTACAAACTTTGAATCAATAAAGTTCATACTCTTCCCTCCTATAATGAGAAACTATATTTCCCCGGTTTAATATTTCTTGCTTGTTTTATAGATAAATGTCGCTTTTGTGCTCGCAGGAACTTCGATATCAAACATGATGTGTACCATTAATCCTGAACAAGCTAATTTGATTATATCATAAGCATAACATGGACGCTTCCCAAATTTCGTTTGTGCCGCACACCATGCATGAAAAAAATAACAACACTTTTTGGGAAGAAGACAACCGCCTCTATATTGACTTCCAAAGTTTTCTTGTAAAGACCACTTCTTCCATCCCATCCTTGATGATACATGTTGTCAGTAATTTCGCTAACTTCTCTTACAAACTTTAAATCAATAAAGTTTATAATCTTTCATTCTATAATGAGAAACTATATTTCCCTGGTTCTAATATTTCTTGTTTGTTTTTACCAATAAAAATACCCTTCAAGAACTCTCTTAAAGGGTAATCAATTCGTTTTATTTAACTTCTTCAGCTGTTTCAAGTTTGCTTACAGCTTTTTCATCTTCTTCAACTAAAGATTTAAGACGTTCAGCTTGTCTCTTCTTTCTCTCGTTGATCTTA
>JAEDNC010000076.1 GCA_016302705.1 Bacilli bacterium
CCCCTTCCTTTAAAAGGAGACCTTAAAAATACAATCGCCTTAATGAATGCGATGGAATTTTATATTAAAAAGAAACAACATATTCTCATTTATCCAGAAGCTCATATTTGGCCATATTACACAAAGATTAGACCGTTTACAGATGGATCATTTAATTATCCTGCAAAATGTAATGCTCCAGTTGTCCCAGTTGTCACTACTTGGAGAAAACCATTAATTGGAAAAATTCCTAGACAAACAGTCTATATTCTAGATCCTATTTTCCCTCTTGAAGGAAAGACCACTACAGAAAATAAAACTTATCTACATGATGAAACTCTTAGAGCGATGCAAGAATTCTCTAATAGTGTTCCTCAATACGAATACATCAAATATGTGAAAGTCGAGGATGATAACAATGATTCGCAAAAAAATTAAACTAACAATTCCTCAATATCGTGAAAGAAAAGAAGTCTATGAGGCTCTTGGATATAAAGAGATTAGCTGCATTGAAAAAGGGGTTAACGTTCACATAGTCTATGAAATAGATGAAAATGCACCTCACTATTTAGAACTTAAAGAATTCTCTAAGAAGTTATATCGTAGAGGACCAACATTTGTTCCAATTATTCTTCTTGTAGTGTTTGCCTTTGTTTTTCTATCAATCTTTGTCATTTTATTTGCGGAACAAAAAGAAAATTTTGACTTAACTAGTAACGCGATTGCTTTCCTTTTACCAGCCTTCCTCTTTTTGTTCGTTGATGTCATTTATACTTATATCTATTTCGCTTTCAACCGCCGTGTTATTGAAGCAAAATTTAAGACCAAAGAAGAGATTTTACAAAACATTGAAATAATTAAAAGTAAATAAAAAATCAAATAGTATCAAGCAAGATTTATTGTCTTGCTTTTTTTCTTTATACGATAAAAATGTATTTTAATTTACATCTATTATGTAAAAAGATAACATATTTACATAATCGACAAAGGAGGTCTTGAAAATGTTAGAACTTAGAAACATCAAAAAAGATTACACTCTAAAAGATCAAGAACCGGTCCATGCTCTTAAAGGGATCTCTTTAAACTTCAGAGCGCATGAATTTGTTGCGATATTAGGACATTCAGGCTGTGGTAAGACCACACTTTTAAATATTACTGGTGGATTAGATCATTATGATGAAGGTGATTTAATCATCAAAGGTATAAGCACTAAAAATTATAACGATAGTGATTGGGATACATATAGAAACCACTCAATTGGTTTTGTTTTCCAATCTTATAACTTAATCCCACACCAAACAATATTAAAGAATGTTGAACTCGCTTTAACGATTGCAGGACTTAAAAAAGAAGAAAGAACTAGACTTGCTAAAGAGGCTTTAGATAAAGTTGGACTTAAAGGCCTATATTATAAAAAACCAAACCAAATGTCTGGTGGTCAAATGCAAAGAGTGGCTATTGCTAGAGCCTTAGTCAACAATCCAGAAATCGTCTTAGCGGATGAACCTACTGGTGCTCTAGATAGTGAAACTTCTCTTCAAATCATGGATTTACTTAAAGAAGTTTCTAATAATCACCTTGTCATCATGGTTACTCATAATCCAGAGCTCGCTTATAAATATGCATCTCGTATTGTGAAGATGAAAGATGGAGAAATATATGATGACTCTAATCCATATAATGGAGAAGATGAGACTATTTCCACTCAAGAAGTAGTAGAAAATAAAGACAAGAAACAATCTTCGATGTCTTTCTTTACTGCGACCGCTTTATCTATTTCTAACTTATGGTCAAAGTTTAGAAGAACATTGTTAGTCGCAATTGCAGGAAGCATTGGTATTATCGGCGTTTCGACAATTTTAGGTGTCTCTTGTGGTGTTAACGATTATATCCATTCTATGGAAGATGATATGTTAAGCGCCTATCCTATCGGTGTCGCTGAAGAAACGGTGGATGTTACTTCTTTACTTACCGGACTTAGAAATCAAGATAATAAAGAATTAGAAAAATTTGATACTTCCACAAAAGTTGGAATGGATTCAATGATTGCTTATCTTTTAGATAAGTACACTGATTTCACTAACGTTAAGACTAATGATATAAATGAAGATTTTGTCGATTATGTTTCTGAAATGCCAGAATCATATTATTCGGCGATTAACTATAATTATTCAATTGATCCAACAAATAACTTCTTTACCTCTTTCCGCAAGACGAAAGATGAACCTGCTGAAGTTATTTCAATGAATGGTTTAACTCAACGATATATTGAAACCTTAATGAGCGTTAAGGGATTTAACTCATACGCTCAATTCGTTGATTTGTTTACCAGCTTTATGAAGCAACTTCCAGCGGAAGAGGATTATCTCTTATCTCAATATGATTGTATCGCTGGTACATTCCCAAAAGATAAGAATGAACTTTTACTAGTTGTTGATGATAAAACAACATTAACCGATTTGGTGTTAGCACAAATGGGCTATTACCCACAAAATGAATTCATTAACATTGCGATGAAAGCAGTGAGAGGTAATGAAATCGAAAAAGAGATTGAAGAACTCAAAAGACAATCTCCTGTTGACGAAGAAAAGATTCGTGAACTTGAAAACGAATATAAGCAACTAGATGAAGATTACCCATATGACCCAACATTTGATTTCGATGAGATTCTTAATCATGATTTCTATTATTTCCCACACGATGAGATCTATAGACAAAATCCAACATTAGTGTCACATAAGAAAATTACTGTTAGTTTAAGTGGAACCACAGTTAGTGGTGGTAATTATTACCTTGCTCTTAATTACGCTCCTGAAAGCGATAACCTTACAGGTAACGGAATTGAAGTTAATGGTACTGATGCAAAAATGCATAATGTCATCTGCCAAAGAATTGGTGATCGTGCTGTTCAAGATGGGAAGAGTGAAATTGAAGGCAGTTGGTTTATGATTAACGCTGATGAAATCACTCAAGAAGATTTAGAATTCATCGCTGAAGTAGCTAGAAAAGGTATTGGTAGTCTTACACCTCAAGACTATATTGATCACGCTGAAACATTAGGCAAAATTTTCATTTTAACTTTTGCTACTGGTAGCCCAACTGAGGTTGACACTAGAACAACCGACTTTGTCGCTACTTGTAACGTGAGAAAATTATCTGCTGATTATGCAACTTTAAATAACGGTAAAGTTACTGAATTAGAACCAGAAACTCCAGATTATTATTACGAAGCTGTTATGACTGATAACTCTTTACTTAACGATAGTCGCTATAAAGTTAAAGTATCTGGTATTTTAAGAGCAAAAGACACAACTAAGTTTGGCACTCTTGAAAGAGGTGTCTATTTCACTAAAGACT
>JAEDNC010000012.1 GCA_016302705.1 Bacilli bacterium
TTGCATATGAACAAATTAATCGTATTATCAGGTGTTCCAGGTTCTGGAAAATCATATTTCTGTAAGACTATTAAGAAAATTAAAGAGTCTCATATTTATATTGTGAGTAGTGACGAATTAAGAAGAGAAATCACTGGTCGACAATCTAATCTCAATGAAGACGAATTAATGTGGAAGATTTTCTTTTCCCTCGCTAAAACATATTCTTTAGATAAAGAAGGAGTTGTCGTATTAGACGCTACTCACGTCTCTAAGAAAATGAGAGTGGACCGCAATAAGAAACTCAAACATTTGTTTGAAGAAGTTGACTTAGTCATGTGGAATATTGATAAACAAATTGTTGCTAATCAAAATCTTCAAAGAGAATATCCAATTGCCCCAGATGTATTAGAAAGGTTTTATCAAATCTTAGAACTTCCTACGGAAGATGATGAAAAATTCTTTGATAAAATCATCATGGTTACATCTAATGATATTGCCCCAGTTATTCAAAAACTTGGACTATCAAGAAGTAGTGAAGAATTACCTCAATAACAAATTAATTAGGCCAAACGAGTAAAAAAGTTTGGCTTTTTTATACTTTTCAAGAAATACACTCATATGTGTAGAAAGTTTTATTTTATTCAGTTAAAATAAATACACTTATGGAAAAGAACATCACCATTAAAGGTGCAAGAGAAAATAATTTAAAAAATGTTTCAGTGACCATTCCTAAAGAATCACTGGTAGTTTTTACTGGTCTTTCTGGAAGTGGTAAATCCACTTTAGCGTTCGATACTTTGTTCGCTGAAGGTCAAAGAAGATACATGGAATCTCTTTCTAGTTACGCTAGACAATTTTTAGGTAACTATGAAAAACCTGATGTTGATGTTATTGAAGGACTTGCTCCATCAATTGCTATCGATCAAAAATCAGTCTCTCATAATCCAAGAAGTACAGTTGGCACTGTTACTGAGATTTATGATTATTTAAGACTTCTATTTGGTAGAGTGGGAGTGCCGTATTGTCCAACTCATCACACTCCAATTATTTCATTTAGTCCTTCTAATATGACTGATATCGTTCTTTCCTATCCAGAAGGAACTAAAATTCAACTCCTTTCTCCAATTGTTCATGCGGAAAAAGGAACCCATAAAGAACTACTAGATAAAATTAGAGCAAATGGATTTGTTCGTTTAAGAGTGGATGGAGTTTTTACCTTAATTGAAGATGTTAAGCCACTAGAAAAAAATAATAAACACTCTATTGATATCGTGGTTGACCGTATTGTTGTTAAACCAGAAAATAGAGCGAGAATATATGAATCAATTGAAACTGCGTTAGATTGGTCTAAAGGTCTTTTGGTTATTTATTCTGATATTGAAGAAAAAGTGCTTTCTGATCGTCATACCTGTCCAATATGTGGTTTCTCAGTCCCAAAATTAGAGCCAAGATTATTCTCATTTAACGCTCCAATGGGATTTTGTCCTGATTGTAAAGGCTTAGGAATTAAGCGAGAAGCCGCTCCTGAACTATTAGTCCCAAATCCAAAATTATCTATTTCTAAAGGGGCTCTTGAATATTATAAGAATGTCGTTGGTACTCAAAACCTTGAATGGCAAGAATTCAAACTCCTTTGTGATTTATATAAGATTTCCATCGATGTTCCTTTTGAAGAACTCACTGATAAACAAAAACAAATCCTATTTTATGGATCTCCTGATATTCAAAAATATACATTACGCAGCAGCAGTGGTAACACGATGAACCGTGTTGGTTATATTGAAGGAGTTAAAACCAAGATTGAACGACTCTATCAAGAAACTAGTAGTGATTGGATGAGAGACTATTATGAGAAATTCATGAGAGATACAACTTGCACTACTTGTAAAGGAATGAGGCTTAATAAAGAAGCTTTAAGTGTCTTAATTGATGGCAAGAACATTTATGATGTTACCTGCATGCAACTAGGAGAACTTAAAACTTGGATTTCTTCATTATCGTCTAAACTCAAAGATAATGATTTAACTATTGCGAATATGGTCATTAGAGAAATTGAATCTCGCGTTTCTTTCTTGTGCGATGTCGGATTAGATTATTTAACTTTATCTCGTATGGCGATGACTCTTTCAGGAGGAGAAAGCCAAAGAATTAGACTCGCTACTCAAATCGGTTCTAAATTAACTGGCATTATGTATGTTCTTGATGAACCTAGTATTGGTCTACATCAAAAAGATGATGAAAGATTAATTGAATCTTTGAAAAAAATGAGAGATATCGGCAACACTCTTGTGGTTGTTGAACACGATGAAGAAACCATTAGACAAGCAGATTATGTTGTTGATATTGGTCCAAGAGCGGGCATCCACGGAGGAGAAATTGTCTACGCGGGTGATGTTCCTGGATTACTTAAATGTGAAAATAGTCTTACTAGTGATTACTTAACTGGTAGGAAAAAGATTGATGTTCCTAAAACTAGAAGAAAAGGAAACGGCAAGTTTTTAGAGATAAATGGGGCGAAAGTTAATAACTTAAGAAATATTAATGTTAAGTTCCCGCTTGGTACTTTTATCGCGGTTACGGGAGTTTCTGGAAGCGGTAAATCCTCATTAGTAAACCAAACATTATATTTACAACTCGTTAAATATTTTACTGGTAAAGAAGTATTCCCTGGACCAGTTAAGTCTATGAATGGACAAGAATATATCGATAAAGTAATTAATGTTTCTCAAGAACCAATTGGAAGAACTCCAAGAAGTAACCCTGCTACATATATCAAATTATTTGATGAAATTAGAGATTTATTTGCTAATACGGTAGAGGCAAAAGCGAGAGGTTTTGACAAAGGAAGATTCTCTTTTAATGTCACTGGAGGAAGATGTGAAAAATGCGAAGGAGCAGGTGTAACCCGCGTTCCGATGAATTTCTTGCCAGATGTCTATGTTAAGTGTGATGCATGTAACGGAAAAAGATATAACGAAGAAACCTTACAAGTCACTTACAAAGGCAAAAACATTTACGAAGTTTTAGAGATGACTGTTGAAGACGCTTTAGAATTCTTTACCAACCATCCAAAAATTAAACATAAAATTCAAACTCTATATGATGTGGGTCTTGGTTATATCAAAATTGGTCAACCTGCAACCACACTTTCTGGAGGAGAAGCCCAAAGAGTTAAACTCGCTTATGAGCTTCAAAGAAAACCAACAGGAAGAACTTTATATATCTTAGATGAACCAACTACTGGTTTACATTCTCATGACGTTAAACAATTAATCGCAGTGTTACAAAGGATTGTTGATCATGGAGACACTGTTTTAGTTATTGAACACAACTTAGATGTTATTAAAGTTGCAGATTACATCATTGATATCGGTCCTGATGGAGGAGATAGAGGCGGCAAAGTCATCGCTACTGGAACTCCAGAACAAATCAGTAAGAGCAAAGTCAGTTATACTGGACAATATTTAAAGAAAGTTTTAGGTGAATAATATGGTACCTTTGATCTTTATGATTATCTTTATTATCGCTGCATTAGCCATTTTTGGTTTTGCAATTTATAAAGCAATCAAAATAGTGAAATTTCCAATGCCAAAAACAATTAATTATCCTCAAGAGATAAAAATGTTTATTTATCTAATTGGAGCGATTGGGATTTCAACAGTTTTAATCTTTGTCTTTTTGGCGATGTATCAACTTTATCCACTTGCCCCTGGAGATTGGGCATCTTTAATATTCGGTTCTTTAATCTTTGGATTATCAATCCCAACATTCGTTTTGTCTTTTATTCTTCATTATTATGGTAAAGAAATCGAATCAAAGATTGATAAAAAATTATTTATCACCATTATCGCAAGTGGAATTATTTTCTTTATTGGCTTATGGCTACTCACTAATGGAATTGCTGATTATCTTGTTTATCCTTTAGTTAATGGAATTAATTTCTCAAAAGGATTTGTTACTCCTGCTATGGGAGCATCTAATAAACCTAATTTAGCGTGGTATGCGATTTGTATCTTAGGTGGTGCTTTATTAGTCTATGCGATTTGTGACCATAGATTTTATGTTGAATATGGAAAACATGGCATCTTAGAATCCACTTTATTTGTTGCTTTTCCTGCTGGTATTGTCTTTGCTCGACTTGGATATGTTATCGGAGAATGGGAACACGGAGGATTTGCTGAAAGAGTTGCTAACGGAGAGTGGTGGTCAATCTTTGCTGCTTGGGAAGGTGGACTCACTGTTATTTCTGGTGCATTAGGTGGCATCATTATCGGTGTCATTTGGTTTATTTGGAGAAATAGGAAATATTCTATTTGGATTGCTATGGATGTAATTGTTCCATGTATTTTAGTTGCCCAAGCAGTTGGTAGATGGGGTAACTTCTTTAACTGTGAAGTTCATGGTAATTTAGTCAATGCTTCTGAATGGTGGTTCTTACCAAAGATTATCGCTAATAATGCGGCATTCTCTGAAAGTGGAGGTTGGGCTCCTGATGGAAAAATCTATGTTCCATTATTCTTTATAGAATTCCTTACTAACTTAACTGGATATTTCTTAATTAGATTTGCCATCGGAAAAGGATTAAGAAAATATCTCGAACTTGGTGATTTGTCCGCTTCTTATATTATTTGGTATGGCATGACTCGTGTTGTCTTAGAACCACTTAGATTTAGTGCTTATAATATGGGTAATGATGGTTATTATAGCTGGATGTGGTCTATCGTCTTTGTTTTAGGTGGAGCATTTGCTATCGCGTTAAACCATGTAGTGAGACATATTATTCGTTTGAAAAAGAAAGAACCTTTTATCGCTAATGTTAATAAGCCTTTCTCTTTTGGAGTAGCAGGTACTTTGTTAGTAGTTGGTTTAGCCTTAGTTATTTTAGGAAGCGTTTTTATGGGAACAAATGTTCAATCAAATTCCCTTGAATTTAATAAATTTAATAACGGATTCATCCTTTTAATTGTCGGATTAAGTGTCTTACTTATGCTTGTTTGTTCGGCAATTTATATCGCTCAAGGTTTTAGAAAAGAGAAAGCTAATGAAAAATAAAAAATATGAAGTTGTTCTTTTCGATTTAGATGGAACGGTTCTTGATTCAGATCCGATGATTTTAAAGACCATGAATATCCTTTATGATAAATATCGTGATGGAGTTAGAACCCCAAAAGAAAAAGTCTATTATTTTTCTGGACCACCAATTAGAGACACTTTAAGAAATGAATTCCCTCATTTAGATGGAGAATTTATCTTCCAAGAGTTCGCTAAAGAGTCGAGAAAATTATATAAATCTCATATCTTCCCTTATCCACATAGTAAGGAAGTTTTACTTAAACTCAAGCAAGAAGGTTTTAAATTAGGCGTTGTCACTAATAAGTTACATCACTTATCTGAATACGCTTTAAAGTGTATTGATTTAACTGGAATATTTGAAATTATTGTCGGCTTTGATGACGTCAAAGTTGGAAAGCCTGATAAAGAAGGCGTTCTTAAAGCAATTGATTATTTTAATGGAACACCTGAAAAAACAATTTATATTGGTGATAATAAAAGTGATTTAGATACCGCGAATAATTCTGGAGTTGATTGCGCTTTAGTGTCTTGGGGACCGCGTGTTCTCCCTAAAGAAATCGCTCCAAAATATAAAATTGATTCATATTTAGATTTGGAAGGCATTTTATATGAGTAAGATCTATGAATGTTTAATCATTGGCGCTGGTCCTAGTGGAATAGGCGCCGCCATCAAGCTACATCAAGCCGGAGTAGAAGTAGCAATCATTGAAATGTCTACTCCTGGAGGAAAAATCAATGTTGCACCTCGAGTTGATAACTACCCAGGACAACATGAAATCGAAGGACCAGATTTAGCAGTTATCTTCTTTGAAAGACTAATGAAAGAAGGAGTGGAATTTATTGGAGACGAGATTACCTCTTTAACTAAAGATGGAGATACTTTTGTTCTTACTGGCAAAAGTTCTACTTATTATGCAAAGACTGTTTATATCGCTACTGGAACAGTTGAAAGAAAAGTCGGTCTTCCTTTAGAAGAAGAATTATTTGGACATGGATTAAGCTATTGCGCTCTTTGTGATGGCCATTTTTTTAAAGGACAAGATGTTTTAGTTATCGGTGGAGGTAACGCTGCTTTAAAAGAAGCAATTCACCTTGCTGGACTTACTAAACATTTATATGTCATTCACCGTCGTAACGAATTTAGAGGTTCTAATAAATTAGTTGATGAATTACGCGCTAAAGATAATGTCACCATTATGACCCCATATATTCCTGTGGAATTTATTAAAGAAGGAGACCATCTCGTGGGAGTGAAGATTCAAAACAAAGAAACTCTAGAGGAGCAAGTTTTAACTGTTCAAGGTGTTTTCCCTCTTGTTGGTCAAAACCCAAATACAGCCTTTATTAATATCGATGTAAAAAATGAATGGGGAAATATTCCTGTTGATAAACAAATGATGACAAGAGTCCCAGGAGCTTTCGCTGGCGGAGATGTTCTTCCACGCGATATCCGTCAAATCTATTTAGCAGAACATGATGGCGTGGTTGCGGCAAAATCAATTATGGGGTATTTAGGAAAATGAAAAACTTTATCGTAATTACTGGCCCTGCTGGATGTGGCCTTTCAAGTGCAGAATATGTTTTTGAAGAACTTGGTTATTTTGTCGTTAAAAATATTCCATCCGAATCAGTTAATGTCGTTATTGATAATTTATTATCAAAAGAAAATAAGATAAAAAATATTTGCTTTGTCTCTCATGCGATTGAGGCAAAGGCCACAATTGAAACGATCAAAAAAAGAAAAGACGCTAATTTTAGAATCATTATTGTCAATTGTGATAAAGATGAATTATTAAAAAGATATGCATTGACTCGTAGAGTTCACCCTCGTAGTGTTACTAGTAAGATATCTGCTACTGAAGCTATTGAACAAGATATTCAAGATATTTTATCTGTTGTCCATGAAGCTGATTTCTATGTTGATACTACTTCTTTAACGGTGAAACAATTTAGAGCGAAACTCTATCAATTCATTGAAAATGTCGAAGAGCAAAAGATTACCGGAGTTACTTTCATTTCTTTTGGAATTAAAAACGGCATTCCTCAAGGTATTGATACTTTCTTTGATGTGAGATTAATTCCTAATCCATATTGGGTAGAAGAGCTTAAGACTTTGACAGGAGCGGATAAAGAAGTTATTGATTATATGAATTCTTTCCCAATCACTAAAGAAGTTATTGATAATTTAACTCTACATTTAACTAGACACCTCAAAGAGATCGCTAAAAGTGGTAGAGGCAATTATACGATTGGCATTGCCTGTAGTGGAGGTCAACACCGTTCCACATATGTCGCTAACTATTTAGCGGAATATTTTTCTAAAGATTATCGTACTCAAGCAATTCATAGAGATTGCCCACAATTAAATAAAGAAAGTGATTAGTAATGGAAAAGCAAATCACTTTTTCAACTGCGGTCAAAGAAGAAATCGTAAATGGAGTAGAACTTTCTAAGGAAAGGCTGCTTGCTTTATTAAGTGCTTATATCCGTATAAACGGAGTAATTTCGTTTGTAAACAAAGAAGTTGCCGTTATTTTAAAAAGTGAAAACGCTAAAATTATTAAATTTATCTATAAGAGTTTAAAGGAGCATTTTCCTTCTACTCCGATGGTTTTAGATTACAAAAAGAAAAGTAATAACAAGAAGAAAACTACTTATCTATTAAAGATTGAAAATGCAGAAGAGTTATTAGATGAACTTTCTGTCAGTTATTTAGAAGGAAAGATTTCTAAAGAAATAGTTTATGATGACGAAACTATCAGTGGATATTTAGCAGGTGCTTTCCTTGCTAGTGGATCGATTAATTCTCCAGAGACGAGTAATTATCATTTAGAGATTTCAATTGTTAACGAGAATTATGCGAAATGGTTATCTAAACTCTTTATGAAATATAAGAAGATTGAGATGGAACCAAAAATTACATCTCGTCGAGATAGATATATTATCTATTTTAAAAAGAGCGACCAAATATCGAATTTCTTAATTGTTATCGGAGCGACAAACTGCTGTATGGAATTTGAAAACCAAAGAGCGTATCGCGATTTCTCTAATAACGCGAATCGATTAACAAATTTAGATACCGCTAATTTGAATAAGACCATGGAGATATCCTTAAGACAAATCGAAGAGATTAAATATATCGATGATGTTTTAGGAATTCATAATTTTCATAATCCAAAAAAAGAGATGCTTTGTTATTTACGTTTAGATAACGAATCAGCGTCAATGAGTGAATTAGCAAATATGTTATCAAAAGAATTTGGATACACAATTACAAAAAGTAATGTAAATCATCTCTTTAGAGATCTTCACGAGTTATATCTTAAATTAAAAGGAATAAAAGTATGAATATCAACACTCAGCTAGGAATGCGTATCCGTTATTTAAGAAAACAAAAAGGACTATCTCAAGAAGATTTAGCCCTCGATAGTGGGGTAAATAAAAACTACTTATCTGATTTAGAAAGAGGAGAAAGAAATCCAACAATTGTCGTTTTAGAAAAAATCGCGACCAGTCTAGGAGTTACTTTGTCAACTTTATTTAAAGGGATACAATCTTTCGAAGACTGAGATATACTATAGGAAGTGCGAGGAATAAAAACATGCAACTAGTAATTTTAGCAGCAGGTATGGGCAGCCGTTTTGGTGGACTCAAACAAATGGAAAAAATGGACGAAGCAGGTAACTTCTTACTTGATTATTCGGTCTATGACGCAAAAAGAGCAGGTTTTAATAGCGTGGTATTCATTATTAAAAAAGAATTCTATGAAGCTTTTAGAGATTCGATTGGTAAGAGAGTTGAAAAGATCATCAAAGTTGAATATGCTTTCCAACAATTAGATGATTTACCAGAAGGATTTACTGTTCCAGAAGGAAGAGAAAAACCATGGGGAACAGCGCATGCAATCTACGCTGCTAGAAATTTAATTAAGGATGATTTTATCATCATTAATGGTGATGACTTCTATGGAAAAGATACATATGACGTCGCTTATAAATACTTAGCTTCTTTGCCTAAAGGTAGTGTTGGTAAATACGCTAACGTCGCCTTTAAGGTTACTAATACTATGACCGAAAATGGAGCAGTTAAACGTGGTGTTGCTTTCCAAAAAGATGAATATTTAACTAAACTTGTTGAATCTTCTATTGAAAGAAAGGGAGACAAAATTATTGCCACTCCTTTAGATGGTAGTGAAGCATTTGAAGTTAAAGAAGATGATTTGGTGAGCATGAACTTATTTGCCTTTAATAAAGACTTAATTGATCATTTATCCAGAAAGTTCCCAATTTGGTTAAAAGACAATATTAATGTTCCTAAGAGTGAATTCCTTATTCCAACAGTGGTTGACGAACTCGTTCACGAAGGAAAGGCGACATTAAAACTATTAAAGACTAGCAGTGTTTGGTTTGGAGTTACTTATAAAGAAGATAAACCAGGCGTTGTAAAGGCACTAAACGAACTCGTTGAAAAGGGAATATATAAAAAAGGATTATATTAATATCTAGGAAAAGTAAGAAGGTTTGACTCTGTCAAACTTTTTTATATAATAGAATCATGTTTAATAAAAGAGCTGAGGGGGAACGCCTCATCCATAATCGTATCTATCGTTATTTAACTTGCTATCGATATGTTTTCGCAAACACGAACAAGAAAAATGATCGTATTTTATATATTCAAGTTTCTAATGATAAAGGTGATATTTGTTTTATTCTCTTAAACAAAGAGACAAAAGAAAAACAGGAGCTAGTTAATCCTGACGCTGGAAAATATGAATACCGATTAACCAAAGGACAAAAATATGTCTTGGTGATTAAAGCAACCGGAGCGTGTGGCAAATACGAAATTACGATGAAGAATGTATAACGGACATCACTGCTGTCAAGAAGACTATTACAAAGTGTTAGAGTTATCTAATCACTTTTTCTCTTTACTTAAAAATAAGAATCCAAACTACGAGGATTACGGACGCTATTTATACAAAGAAATAAAAGAGTTTGATGAACTACTTTCTGACAGATATTTGCTGGTTTTACAAAATTCTAATAAGAATTTAGAAGTTGATTATCAAAATCTTGAGAATAGAACGAGAAATATCATTGAAGAACTTCTTTCAAATATCCTCACAGACATTAAAGAACACAACTGAAAAATATAAAATTTTTCTTTGTTTGATAATAAATTGATACATTTTTGTTGAAACTATTTTTTCATATAGTGTAAACTATATAACGCAGTGAAATAAAGGAGGCATTTATAAAATGTCAGTAAAAGTTGCAATTAATGGATTCGGTCGTATTGGCCGTTTAGCATTTAGACAAATGTTTGGCGCAGAAGGATACGAAATCGTCGCAATTAACGATTTAACTTCTCCAAAGATGTTGGCTAACTTATTAAAATACGACACCGCTCAAGGTGGCTATTGCGGAGTATTCGGAGAAAATTTACACACTGTTTCTTCAAAAGAACCAGTCATTGACGAAGAAACCAAAGCAGTCTTAGTTCCAGGTTCTATCACAGTTGATGGAAAAGAAATCACCATCTATGCTGAACCAAAAGCAGAAAAATTACCATGGGGCAAACTCGGTGTTGACGTCGTCTTAGAATGTACAGGTTTCTATGTCTCTAAGGCAAAATCACAAGCACACATTGACGCAGGTGCAAAGAAAGTTGTTATTTCCGCTCCAGCAGGAAACGATTTACCAACTATCGTCTATTCAGTTAATGAAAAGACCTTAAAAGCAGACGATACAATTATCTCTGCCGCTAGCTGTACAACAAACTGCTTAGCACCAATGGCTAAAGCTCTTAACGATGCTTTCCCAATTCAATCTGGTATCATGACCACCGTTCACGCTTATACTGGTGATCAAATGATTCTTGATGGACCACACAGAAAAGGTGATTTAAGAAGAGCCCGTGCTGGTGCCGCAAACATCGTTCCAAACAGCACAGGTGCTGCTAAAGCAATCGGCTTAGTCATTCCAGAATTAAATGGCAAACTCATCGGTAGTGCACAACGTGTCCCAGTCCCAACTGGTTCCACAACTATCTTAGTTGCAGTTGTCAAAGGTGAAAATGTCACAAAAGAAGCAATCAACGCTGCTATGAAAGCTCAAGCAAGTGCTTCCTTTGGTTACACTGAAGAACAATTAGTTTCCTCCGACGTTGTCGGAATGAGATTTGGTTCTTTATTCGATGCCACACAAACAATGGTCACAAAGATCTCTGATGGATTATTCCAAGTCCAAGTTGTTTCTTGGTATGACAACGAAAACTCTTATACTTCCCAAATGGTCCGTACCATTAAATACTTTGCAGAATTAAAATAAGTATTTGGGCAATATAAGTTAAATTACTAAATAGCGCCCATAATTTGGGCGCTTTACATTTATAAAAGGAGAAAAACAATGTTATTAGTTAAAGACATGAAAGACCTCAAAGGTAAACGCGTCATTGTTAGAGTTGACTTCAACGTTCCTCAAAAAGGTGGAGTTATCTCTGACGACAATAGAATCGTCGCTGCTTTACCAACCATTAAAGAATTAATGGCTAAAGGCGCTAGACTCGTCCTTATGTCACACTTAGGAAAAGTCAAACACAAAGAAGCTCCAGAAGTTGTTGAAGAGCAAAAGAAAAAGAACAACATGGCTCCAGTCGCAGTTCGTTTAGGCGAATTACTCGGTGTCGAAGTTAAATTCTGCCCAGCAACTAGAGGTGCAGAACTTGCTAACGCAGTTAACGCTTTAAAAGATGGCGAAGTCTTATTAATGCAAAATACACGTTATGAAAAAGGTGAAGAAAAGAATGACCCAGAACTTTCAAAAGAATGGGCTGCTCTTGGAGATGCCTTCGTTATGGATGCATTTGGTAGTGCTCATAGAGCCCATGCTTCCACATACGGAATTCCAGAAATTTTAAAGGCTGAAGGCAAACAAGTCGCTATTGGTTACTTAGTTGAAAAAGAAGTCGTTTCCTTAGATAGAGTTGTTAATGTCCCAGCAAACGCTCACCCATATGTTGCTATTTTAGGTGGATTTAAAGTTTCTGATAAAATCAAAGTCATCGATTCTTTATTAAAGAAATGTGACAAAGTCATTATCGGTGGCGCTATGGCATATACATTTGCTGTTGCTTTAGGTAAGAAAGTTGGCAGCTCACCATTTGAAGCAGACCAAGTTGAATACGCAAAGAGAATGTATGATACTGGCAAGATTCTTTTACCAGTCGATAGCAAGATTGCTAATGATTTCGATAATCCAACCGACATTAGAATTGTCGAAGGTGATATCTTAGAAGGATTCCAAGGTATGGATATTGGTCCAAAGACCGCTAAAATCTATGCAGAAGAAATCGCAAAAGCAAAGACAGTTTTCTGGAATGGACCAATGGGTGTCTTTGAAAAAGATGAATTCACTGATGGTACAGTCGCAGTTTGTAAAGCATGCGCTGAACTCAAAGATGCATTTACAGTAATTGGTGGTGGCGATAGTGCTTCCGCTGCAAAGAAACTCGGATTCAAAGAGAAGTTCTCACACGTCTCTACTGGTGGAGGAGCATCCCTTGAAATGATCGAAAATGACGGTCATCTTCCAGGAATCGATGTTATTAAATAACCATGAGAAGAAAATTATTAATGGGTAACTGGAAAATGAACAAGCTCGCTAGCGAAGCTAGAGAGTTTGCTTTAGCCAGTAAGCCACTTGCGGAACTCGCAAAGAAAAACAATATTGATTTAGGAGTTGCCCCAACTTATCTTTCTTTAGCAGCAACCAAAGAAGCTGCAAGCAAGGATATGATTGTTGCTGCTCAAAACGTTCACTTCAATCCAAGTGGAGCTTTCACTGGTGAAGTGTCTGTCCCAATGTTACAAGAATTTGGTATCGATTGGGTTATTATCGGCCACTCTGAAAGAAGAGCATATGATAATGAAACAAACCAAAAATGTCATGATAAGATGAAAGCCTTATTTGATAACAATATGGTTCCAGTTTACTGTGTTGGTGAAACCCTTGCTGAATTTGAAGCAGGACAAACCAAAGAAGTAGTTGGTCGCCAAGTTAGAGAAGGTTTAGCAGGATTTACTGCTGAAGAATGCAAAAACTTAGTCGTTGCTTATGAACCAGTTTGGTCCATTGGTACTGGTAAAAATGCATCTAGTGAAATCGCTCAAGACATTTGTAAATTCGTCCGTGATGTCCTTAGAGAACTTTTGGGTGATGTCGCTGATGAAATTAGAGTACTCTATGGCGGATCTGTTAAACCAGTCAACGTCAAAGAATATCTCTCTTGCCCAGATGTTGATGGCGCCCTTGTTGGTGGTGCCTCACTCAAGATTGACTCATACGAAGAATTATTAAAGAATATTCTTTAATCTTTCTAGAAAGGGGATTTTATGCCAGGTTTTGAAGAAGACCGTGACTACTTTCACCCTGATGGAACAACTAATAAGAAATCATCTCTTAATGGTGCAACACCAAAAGTAGCTAGTGAGGCCCTTAGTTTTGCTAAGGTCTTCCTCTACATGTTCATGTACTTAGCGATTACCGCTGTCGTGGCATTTGGTGTTTCCTATCTCATCAATCACTTCTATCAACAATCAGTTGTTGCTGGAGGAACAGGAGACGAAGTTCTCATGCCTTACCTCTATGCAATGATTGCAGCGATTGTTGCGCTAATGATATTAGGAATTATTATAAACTTTGTTGTCATTAGAGGTAAAAGGTCAGTCCTTATCCCATCCATTATTTATTCAATAGTTATGGGTGGAGTGTTGTCATTTGTGGTTATTTTCGTAGACAATTGGACCCTTATCGGCATGGCCTTCGGAATCACATCAGGTGTATTCCTATTAATGGGCCTTATCGCTTTATTTTCCAAAGGTAATTTTGCTCCTTTAGGAATGTTAGCCATTGGATTACTTCTTGGAAGTGGAATATTAGCATTAACTAATTTCCTCTTACAATCAGAAACGATCTATTGGATTGTCTCGTTTGCGATTTTTGCCGCGATTATGTTCGTCACAATGTTTGACGTTTGGAATGTGAAAAAGATTGTTACCAGTGGTGCAGAAGATAAGAATATCTCCTACTATTGTGCGTTCATAATTTATTTAGATTTTATTAGATTATTTATTAGAATCTTATATTACCTCGCGATTGTCTTTGCAAAACGTAAAGAATAGACAACTAAAATAAAAGAATAACGTCGATTCATTCGGCGTTTTCTATATACACGTACGTGTGTATACATGTATGCACGTAAATATATATAAAAGGAGAGAGCATTTTTTTGATAAAAAAGATATATTAAAAATATAAATTTAATCATTTTCTAAATAAAAATATTATTTTTAGCAGATACAATCATATAAAAATGTATACTTTGAAAAAAAATAAAAAAAATTTAAAAAAGTCATTGACTGAAAATTATACATAGTGGTATCATATCAAAGCGTGCAGTTGAGAGATACAACTTATTACATAGTAATATAAGCACGAAGCTGATCTTTGAAAACTAAACAGATGTACAAACAACAAACGTCAATTTTTTAATTTACAAAACCAGATAATAATTTTGAACTAGAATACAAACATTGAGAGTTTGATCCTGGCTCAGGATGAACGCTGGCGGCGTGCCTAATACATGCA
>JAEDNC010000077.1 GCA_016302705.1 Bacilli bacterium
AGTAAGTTTTTTAGATTTACTTTCTGCCATAAAATAAAAATAACAACCTTAAGGCTGTTATTCAATACCAATTAAGAAAGAATAGATATTTTGATGTCCTTCTTTAATATCAATATTTAAATCTGGGTATCTTCTTTCAATCTCTTTCTTTGTTTCAAATAATTCTTCACGCTTAACATCATCTCCTAAGAAGATAGTAAGAAGTGCACTATCGGAATCAACCATCTTATCAAGAAGGTCAAGTAAGCATTCAAATTTATCTTTGCTACCAGAGACGATATCTTTTTCATAAATTCCAATAAAGTCATCTTTAGCAATCTTTAAGCCACCAATTTCACAATCTCTAATAGAGAAAGTGATTTCTCCAGATTTAATTCTCTTTAAGGATAATTTCATATTCTTTAAGTTCTCTTCTGGATCAGTTTCTGGATCAAAATTTAAAGCTGCAACAATTCCTTGAGGAATAGTTTTAGAAGGAATAACAAAGACGTTTCTTCCGCTTTCGTTTGCTAAATCAGCAGCTTGATTAGCCGCCATAACAATATTTGAGTTATTTGGAAGAATAAAAATATTATCAGTATCGAGTTTATTAATAGCCGCTAAAAAGTCTTCGCTACTAGGATTCATGGTTTGACCACCGCTAACAATTAATGTGACGCCAATCTCTTTAAAGTATTGAGAGATACCTGAACCACTGCTAACAGCGATAATTGCATTATGTTCGTCAACGTATTCAGGAATATCTTCTTCTTTTTCAACTTCTTCGTTAACTAAATCAACATGAGCTTCAACTTTTGCGCCGTTTTCTAAAGCATGATGTTGCTCAGTCATATTTTCAATCTTGAGTTTTAAAAATTCTCCATATTGTTGAGCGTAATTTAAAATTTCACCCGGAGTTAAGGTATGAACATGAACTTTAACGATTTCTTCATCTCTAACAACCACTAAAGAGTTACCGTGATCATTAAGCCATTTGGTAAATCTTTTTTGGTTAAAAATCTTTTTAACAGAATCTGGTCCTAAAGACATGATAAATTCTGTACAATATCCGAATTCTTCTTCAGCAATACTTGCTGCAGCAGCGCTCATAACATTAGATTCCATCGAATCCTTGTTTCTTTGAACGAATTCATCTTTAGCAGCTAGTAACATTCCTTCAATGATTCTTACTAAACCAGTACCACCAGAATCGACAACACCAACTTCTTTAAGAATTGGTAATAACTCAGGTGTTCTCACCAATGACTTATTTGCTTCTTTTAGTAAAAGTTCAAAAGTCTTTTCAATGCTCATTCCTTCTTTTACTTGTTTGTTTAAAGCAACACTAGATTCTCTAATAACAGTGAGAATAGTTCCTTCTACAGGCCTCATTACTGCTTTATAAGCAGTATCACTACCTGCTTTAAAGGCTTGGGCCAATAATAAAGCATCGACTTCTTTAGCGCCTTCTAAAGCACTAGCGAAGCCTCTAAAGATTTGAGAAGTAATAACTCCAGAATTACCTCTTGCACCCATTAATAAGCCGTGCGCAAAAGTTTTAGCGATTGTATAGACATCGCTGTCATCTGGAAGTTCGTTTATTTCATTTGCCCCACTAGTTAAAGTGAGGTTCATATTTATACCAGTGTCTCCATCTGGGACAGGAAAGACATTTAAAGCATCGACTTCAGGGTAATGATTGAAGAGGTTGTTGCTTGCGCTATTTAATAATGCTTTAAGTTGTCTACTATTAATTGTTTTCATTTTTTTGTCTCTCTTATGCTAAGCATAAGATGCTTAATTTTACATATAAAGATATATAAAGTCAAGATGGGTACTCCATCGCTTTATTTTTTGCTGTTGATGTTATAAAAATGAAGTAAGTTAATATAATCGGAAATAATATTGCCATAGGCAATAATTACATGGTTTCCAAAGTCTTCTCTAAGTAGAGTAAATAATCCTTCTTCATCATCAAATTTTACCTCTACTTGAGTGCGGCAATAATTTGTGAGTTTAGGGTTATCAACGATTTGACCTTCTAAAAGTAAAGAATGATTTAATTTTGGACATAATTTAACAATAGAGATATCTCTTTTATCTAAATTGCCTCTAATTCCAATTCCTAATCCACTTTCAAAGTGAGTCATATATTCAATATCTTTCACCATTGTCATAGGAACTGTGCAATGAGCGAATAATACAGTTCTTGTATTAAGATCGATTTTACTTGGATTTGCTTGGAAAGAAGTTTGACCACTGACAGCCTTAACAAAGAACATAGTAAGCATGCTAAGAATATCTCCTTCACATGTTCCAATAATTCCTTCGTCGTTAAACATTGCTAAAGCCAAACAAGCGGTATTTTTATATTCTTCGATTAAATCGAAGCAACGGATAGTAAATCCTTTTAAATCGTATTTTTTGATGATTCGCTTAATTCCAGAATAAATCTCTAATGCACCTTGAAGATATTCATTACCTTTGCCGTATTTTTCAATCACACTCTTTTTAGGAATGTTATCTAAGATGCCTTTATTAATTTCTTCTTTTAATTCGCTAGAAGGAATATCAATTAGATTAATCTTATATTTCTTTTTAACTGCTTCATAATCTACTTTAGAAGCAATAAGCCAATCACTTGGTTTTCCAATAACTCCTAAATTAGATCCTTCAATAATGCTTCTAGCGCTAAAAAGTTTAGAAATATCTTTTAAAGTTAAAGCGATTTCTTTTTCAGTTCCAAAAAGAATAATTGAATCTTCTTCATAAGTATTAGAAAGATATGTTTTTATCTCAAAACATGCAGGAAGTGAGTTATTTTTGCAAGTTGAGAGCATGATGATTGGTCGAGGAAGTTCTTTTTCAACCTTAATAAAATGTTGTTCGCTACCACCTGTTTCAATAAATAAAACAGAATATGGTAAAGATGAATCTTCAACAAGTTCAATGTCATCTTCGAATAATTCGTTATTCAAATCTTCGATAAATTGGTCATCGTCTTTTTTAAATGTCGCATTTGGATCAAGTGAGTTTGATAGTCTAATTAAATTAATTTTCATAATATATATATTATAGCCAATAACTTTGTTATTTGTATAAAAAAAGCCCGGCGGCTCGCTATTTTTGCACTAACGTACTATCTTCGCCACTACAGTGCTTAACTTCTGTGTTCGGTATGGGAACAGGTGTGTCCACTGCGCTATCGCCACCAGACTTTTGTTTAGAGAACTTTGTTCTCTGAAAACTAGATATTATCACATTAATCTTTCT
>JAEDNC010000078.1 GCA_016302705.1 Bacilli bacterium
ATTTTGCTTCAGGCATTCCTAGTTGAAGCGCACTATCAACGCAAGCCTTAACTATTGGAATGAGGTTAGGATATGCAAGTCCTACATCCTCGTTTACTGAGCATAATAAGCGACGGCAAACTGCGATAATATCTCCTGCTTCTAACATTTTAGCGAGATAAAAAATTGCCGCATCTGGATCACTACCTCTAAGTGATTTCATCAAGGCACTTAAATGATCGAAGTGACGGTCTTCGCTACGATCGTAATTCATGTGTGCTTTATCAACAACTTCGTTAACATTGGCCAAAGATATTTTCTTATCACCAACCGCGTTATAAACAAATTCTAAATTGTTGATTGCTTTTCTCATATCTCCATTAGAAGAGACAGCAAGCATATCTAGAGCTTTATCTTCAATTTTTATCTCTTTGAGATTAGTGATTCTCTTTAATCCTTTTTTGATATCATCACTACTAATTGATTTGAATTCAAAAACTGAACACCTACTAATTAAAGCAGGATATATATAAAAATATGGGTTTTCGGTTGTTGAAGCAATTAAAGTAATTAATCCTTTTTCAACAAACTCTAATAAAGATTGTTGTTGCTTCTTATTGAAATATTGAATTTCATCCAAATATAAGAGAACTCCTTTAGAAGCAAAAACGCTCTTAGAGTCTTCTATAACTTTTTTAATATCATCTAAAGATGCAGTTGTGCCATTTAATTTGCAAAGTAGCATCTCTGTGTTTTTAGCGATGATATTTGCAACTGTTGTTTTTCCAACTCCTGGAGGACCATAAAAGATCATATTTGGGATAAGGTTTCTTGAAATTGCTTTTTGAAACATAGAGCCCTTTTTAAAAAGATGCTCTTGCCCCACCATATCTTCAATACGTTCTGGTCTTAATAATTCTGCTAATGGAGTTGCCATATATAGTTATTATATTAAAAAAGGCTGTTAAATAACAGCCAATTTCAATACCACCTGATAAATTCTTGATTAGAAGAATGTACCACGAGCAGCAGCTTTGATTTCACTGCTTGTGATGAATGGAACACGAGTTGTGTAACCCATCTTAGCAGCAACAATTCTCTTTGTTGGCCACTCTTGGATTTCTCTATTCCATTGTGCAACTGTGTCGTTATATTGTTCTCTAGCAGCGGTAATTTCTTTTTGTAAGTAGGAGTTTTGTTGCATTGCGTCAGCAATTTCACCATGAGCTTTTAAATCTGGGTATGCTTCCATTGCAATGTTAATTGCTTTATTGATATTTTCAATTTCAGCAGCTTGTCCATTTAAATCACCATTGCCTCTTGCTTTAGCAACTTCGACAAATGTTTCCTTATCTAAAGCGATTGCTTTGTCTAATAATTTAGCAGCGTTTTGGAGAATCATAACTCTTTGTTCTAAGTAGTTATCGATTTGGGAAGCGTCGTGTTGGATCTTTTGTTGAAGTTTTGCTAAATAGTCAGCAGCTTTTCTTTTTTTGTAAAGCCAGATAAGTCCACCGAAGATTGGGAGTGGAAGAATCCATAAGACTACTTCGAAAATCTTACTACCGGTTCCAACAGTAACAGGAATTTGCTTTGCAATGACATTAACGTCTTTGCCTTCTTGGAGAACTGGACCATTAAATTCATCGAGTTCATTTGCCATAAATATTTTTCCTCCTTATTTATGTTTATTTAAATGTGCTATTTGTTTTTTGGAACGAAGGACATAAGTCTCTTCTTGAATAGTATAGCACTACTATTACCAAATCTGTTAATAAGGCTGTTATATTTTCCGTTTGAGCAATCATCATTGTATTGGCTCTTATCGCCTTGAGTATCATTAACGACAAATGGGGTTGTCTTAGAGATTGGATTGTATTCAATCCAGTGAACTGGAACGTTATGCGTATGTCCATCTCCACCCATCGTTGGAACATAAGCAATTCTTTCAGTTCCGGAGAAGGAATAAGCAGTGATTGTACAAACATCACTATTCTCTTCTTCTTTTTCAAAGGTGCTCTTTAAGATAACACCTTGAGAATATGTTGCAGGATGCATAAATAAATTAATATCATGTGAGTTAGCAGCGCTTTCAACTTCGGCGTTTGTAGTTTTACGTGAAAAGCTCTTTCCATAAATGTAATCTTTTGATTTGTGTTGTTGATAGATTGGGATGGAAATAACAGGTGCTAAATCAAAGTAGACATCTTTTAGATATTTATCTGCATAATCAATAAAGAGTTTCTTTGCAACTTTATGATCGAAGTGAATAAAGCTATCTGGATTTTTATCTAAGGAATCAGAGCCTTGCATATGGCATGATTTAATATAGTTAAGAGTCTTTCTCTTTTTGAAGATGAAATCATCACCAAATCCAACATCTTTACCTTTGAGAAGCTTGATCATGTTCTTTTGACCTAAAGGCGTGAATAATAAACGATATTCAACTTCGTTGTCTCTATCTAAAGCATTAAATAATGCTTCAAATTCTTCATTATCAAGTCTCATGAATGAGCCATCGCCTTTCATAAGGTCTTTTTTGACTTTTTTATCTAGCTTCTTATCAAAACTTTTAACATATTTTTCAATTTGCTTTTCATTCATGTTATTGATGTCAGTTGGATAACGCGAGAATGAAAGTTTTGGAGCAGCGTCATTACCATAGATAAACCAAGTATCTAAATAATAATATGGTTCAGGTGCAGTATAGTAAGCGGTTAAAGTTTCGGTTCTTAATTCACGATGTGTTCCACCTTTATCATCACTTACTGTGACCCAATATTGAATTGTAAGATGGCCATCATAACGATGGTCTCTCATTGATTGACAATAGTTTTTTTCAAAAACAAATGGGTTACCTAAGATTGAGCCCGATTGAACATATAAAGAAGAAATATCTGGTTTTGTATAGTGAGAATAACCATATTTCTCATGTAAATATTCATATTTAGCAGGATCGAATACTTGGTCTAATTGAATAAGAGGGGTGGTCTTGCTCATTAAGTTAGCCGCCATATTCCATTCATATAAACCATTGAGTTTCTTCATCGTTTCATAAGCATCGGCTTTGTGCTTATCGGCCTTAGCCTGGTGTTCATCGATTTCTTTCTTTAACTTAGAAATTTTCATAAATAAGAAAATTGTAAGGACGATGAAAGCAACACCACCAAGAACTAATCCGATGCCTCCACCAATTCCAGCAGCAGTACCTAACGATTCAATATTGAGAAAAAACATCGCGCCAGCGATAATTGCACCAATCGCTAAGA
>JAEDNC010000079.1 GCA_016302705.1 Bacilli bacterium
GCATAAATTGAATATAAGTAGTAGAAAAACCATAAAGGTTTTCTTATCTATTATTTTTTGTTATATTATACATATCATGATTAGAATTGCAGTTGATACTTTAGGCGGAGACGCAGGAAGCGCTCCTATTGTTGAAGGAATTATCCAATTTCTTAAAGATAATAAAGATGTTTCTATCGTCGCCGTTGGTAAAAAAGAAGAATTAAAGAAATTAGAAGGAATTTGTGAAATCGTTGACGCTCCTGATATCGTCCCTATGGAAAGTGGACCACTTGAGGTCATGAGAATGAAGAATTCCTCAATGTATAAAACCGTCATGCTTGCTAAAGAAGGACAAGTAGACGCGATTGTTTCTAGTGGATCCACTGGAGGATTTTTATCATCCTCAACGCTTATTTTAAAAACTCTCCCAGGAGTTAATAGAGCAGCGTTTATTGCTCCTTTCCCAACTAAGATTAAGGGACATTATGTTGTAATCTTAGATATTGGAGCAAGCAATGAAAACTCGCCAGAAGAATTAAAACAATTTGCCTTAATGGGTGCTTTATATTCCGAACATATCTTAGGAGTTAAAGAACCAAAGGTTTATCTTTTATCTAATGGAACAGAGCCAGGTAAAGGTTCTCCAGAAGGAAAACAAGCATATAAACTCCTTCAAGATAATCCTTTATTTAAAGGAAATATTGAATCTAGAAACGCTTTAAGTGGTGAAGCTGATGTTATTGTTACTGATGGTTTTACCGGCAATATCTTCCTTAAGAGTAGCGAAGGTATGGCTAAAATGATGAGCGGATTCTTTAAAGATGCTTTTAAAAAGAACTTATGGACTAAACTTGGATATCTCCATGTTCGTAAAGGAATTAAAAATATTAGTGAAATTATGGATTATAAATCCACAGGTGGCGCGATGCTTTTAGGTGTTAATGGTGTGGTTGTCAAAGTACACGGTAACACTGATGCATATTCAATGTATTGCGCAATTCGCGTTGCTAAAAAACTTGTTGAAAAAGATATCCGTGGAAAGATTAAAGAGGGTATTTAAGTGGACTATATTAGTGTGTTTTCTCAATTTGGTGTAACTCCTAATAACACAGAGTTATATCTTTTAGCGTTAACTCATCCATCATGCAATTCAGAAAAAAACACAAAACATCAGGACTATGAAAAACTTGAGTTTGTTGGTGATTCGGTTATTGGATTTGTCTCTGCTGATTTAATTTACAAATTACATAAAGAAATGGATCAAGGATTAATGAGTAAATTACGTTCTTATTTAGTGTGCTCAAAATCCTTAGCGAACTATTCAAGGAAATATGGTTTTTATAAATTTATAAAAATTGGTCATTCAATTACCGATGAACAATTATATAAGAGCGATAAGATTTTAGAAGATGTATTTGAGGCTCTTATTGGCGCTCTTTATTTAGACAAAGGGATTGATGTTGCCTACAAAGTAATAAAGAAGATTTTATACGAAGATATTTTAAATACTGGTATTGATGACATTGTTGATAGCAAAACTAGACTTCAAGAAGAAATCCAAGCCGAACATAGAGAAGCTGTTAAATATGTTCTTGTTGGTGAAAGTGGACCAGCTCACGATAAAACGTTTGAAATTGAAGTTTTATTTAACGGTTTAGTTTTAGGCAAAGGCAAAGGCAAAACTAAGAAAGCTGCTGAAGAGGCTGCTGCTAAAGATGCCCTTAGTAAGAGGAGTGTATAATGGGATTAATCTCATTTTTAAAAGAGAAGTTTTCTAAAAAGAAAACTGAGGAAGTTGAATCTTATAGTGAAGGTATGGCGAAATCTCGCCAAAATTTTTCTAATAAGCTAAATTGTCTTACTAAGAAATATAAGAAAGTTAATCAAGAATATTTTGAAGAATTAGAAGAAATTCTTATTGAAAGTGATGTTGGAGTTAAACTTACTTTAAGAATCATTGATGAAGTTCTTGAAGAAAGCAAAAAGAATCATTTATCTACCGCAGAAGAAATAAACGAAATCCTTATTGACCATATGTTTGAAGGATATATGGAAAAAGGTGAATCTTTAACAGATGTAAGATTTGTTAATGATGGACCGACCGTTTTACTTGTAGTTGGAGTAAATGGAGTAGGAAAAACTACAACAATCGCCAAATTATCTAAAAGATATATCGATCAAGGTAAGTCGATTCTTCTTGTTGCTGCTGATACATTTAGAGCAGGAGCAAGCGAACAACTTCAAATTTGGGCTGATCGCTTAGGAATTGGTTTAGTTAAGGGAGAATATAATTCTGACCCAAGCTCTGTCGCATATGATGGAGTAACTAAGGCTAAAAAAGAGAATATTGATTTGGTTATTGTTGATGTCGCTGGTCGACTTCAAACAAAGCAGTATTTAATGGACGAACTTTCTAAATTAAAAAGAGTCATTGGAAAAGTTATTCCTAATGCACCACACGAAACTTTCTTAGTAATTGATGCAACAACTGGACAAAATGGTGTAGTTCAAGCAAAAGCATTTGCTGAAGTAACCGATTTAACTGGCGTAGTTATTACTAAAATGGATGGCACAAGTAAAGGCGGCATCATTTTAGCGATCAGAGATGAATTAGGAGTCCCAGTAAGATTTATTGGACTCGGCGAAAAGATGGAAGATTTGAAGGAATTTGACCTTGAAAGTTACATCTATGGATTATGTGTTGAAAAATAATTATGGAAAAGATTGAAAAGACAATTAGATACACGAAACTGTTTAACCTATATAGTGGCCTATTAAGCGACGCTCAAAAAGATATTCTTTACGATTATTTCTTTTTAGATTTGTCAATATCGGAGATTAGTGAAAATAAAGGCATTTCTAGAGCCGCTGTCGAAGATGCGCTAAGTAAAGGAACAAAAAAACTCGATTCTTTTGAAAATAGCGTTAAGTCACTTGAGAAGAGTGAAAAAATCCGCTCAAAAGTCGAAGAACTATCCAAATTAGCAACAAACGTAGAAGAAAAGAAAATTATAAACGAATTAATGGAGGAGCTTGACAATGGCATTTGAAAATCTGACAGAGAAATTATCTAGAATCTTTAAAAAGCTTCGTGGACAAGCTCGTTTAACTGAGTCCAATATGGACGAAATGTTAAAAGAAATTCGTATTGCATTACTCGAAGCTGATGTAAACTACAAAGTCGTTAAAGAATTCATTAATAATGTTAAAGAAAAAGCTGTTGGACAAGATGTTTTAACC
>JAEDNC010000013.1 GCA_016302705.1 Bacilli bacterium
ACTAGGATACATATTATCACTAGAATCATGAATGTATCATTCATATCTAGACCTCTTTTCACTTTTCGGTAACACTTTGTAGTGCAACCGAGTATAGAGAATTAAAAAACTCACTACATATATATAAAGAGGGAGGTTTTGTGATTTTTTTTAAAATTTTTCTTAAAAAGTCTAACAAAAAGACTCCCGAAGGAGCCTTATTGTTTATCAACTTGGTTGATTATTCGTAGAATAAGAATGTGTCTTTAACGATAAAGTAAATCAAATCGATTAAAGTTGGAATCCATAATCCACCGAGAACGATGAATAAGATAAGACCAAGAAGATTTGTTGTGCTTGATTTTCTTAAGACTGCAGAAATTCTAACAAGGACTTCAACGATCCATCCAACGAATGGGATGATTAAGAGAATGATCTTAACAATTCTGTCTTGCTTTTCAAACCACTTATCAAATGTCATTATGATTTTCTCCTTTTTTTAATACAAAGATTATAAAGTTATTTTTAATAAAAGTTAATTATTTTTTTATAGACTATCTTTTCATAGAAATAACTAGGATGTTTTATATAATAAAAACCACGTAGTTATCTACCCTAATTAATAAAGAAATAGATAGCCATTAAAGCATCGATATGTAGCAAAATAATTATCACATTATAAAGGTGAAATACCAGTGTTCTCCCTTTGTCTTATGTGTGAAGATAAGCACTACAGGATATCCTCTAAACGCTCCACCAAAAACAATAAGAATATAAGTGTTTTTCTATAGTGAGATAATTAACTTTCTTTACCTTCTTTTTATCTATGTAAAACACGACAAACATCACGAGCGATAATAATATTAGGCATGTGCCATACGGTATTAGTGCAATCTCTTTATTGATAAAATAAACACCGGAAATTCCTCGCTTACTTTACATATTTTTGTTTTTCATTATAATTTCCATATACCCAACCATAAGGGTTGGGAGAAATTAAAGGGTATTAAAAAATATTTTTTTATAGTAATATAAACACTTGAAGTTATCAAAAAAGGAACTCCAAAACAAACATGAACATTATCGTAGAGCCAACATTTGAAGTGGTTTACGCTCTTATTGGCCTATTCTTATCTATATTTGTCTTAATTAAAGGAAGGAAGAAAATCCCGTACATCATTTTAGCGAGTATTGGTTTTTCTATTGTCGTTACAGACGCTATGACTATCATTCCTAAATATTTAGGATTATCTTTTGTTCAATTAGAAAATTTCTATGAATTTTCAGGAATTGGTAAGGCTTCTATTTCTATTACCTTAACTCTTTTATATTTATCAATTTATATTTTATATAAAATCATTAAACGTAAAGAAACACATATCCTCATTGATATTACTTTATATGTTTTAGCAGCGTCTAAAATCATCATCTCTTTAATTCCAATCACTACTTTTGAAATCGTTAATAACTACATCCTAATTAGCTTTATAGGAAATATCCCATTTATCTTCTTAGGATTACTTGTTGCTCTATACACATTTAAATGGACAAGTATTGCCGACGACGAATTATTTGAAAAGCTCTCCATCATTTTTATAGAAGCTTTGCTCTCATTTACATTCGTTGTCGTTTTTAATAACTACTATATTCCACTTATTATCACCGTTTTTACCGGTGCTATTTTATTATTCCCAACCAACTTTATTGGTTATCAAACAATTAAGAAAATTGAATAGAACTCTATAAATATATGGTGTAAATGCTACTTTGTAGCATTATTCCATTTTAATTGCGGATTTTTCCGTTTCGTATTTGAGTTTGTGTGAACCAAAGACTATGTTCCACACTCATAGGAGACTCTATTAAATGAATTTAAAAAAGATCAATGGATCCACTTTCTCTGCCATGCTAGAAAATGGATATAAAAACTTATTAGCACACTTACAAATTATTAATGACTTAAATGTTTTCCCAGTTCCTGATGGTGACACTGGCACAAACATGAAGTTAACATATCAAAATGGATTAAAGACTATTACTGACGATGATGCCCCAATCGATATCATCACTGATGAATTCGCTCGCGGTATGCTTTTCGGTGCTAGAGGAAACTCTGGTGTTTTAACTAGCCAATACTTTAGAGGCTTTGCTGATGCCTGTAAAGGTAAGAAAGAATTAACAGTTGATGGCTTCGCAAAAGCAATGATTAGCGCCTATAAAAATGCTTATAGCGCTTGCGCTGATGTCGCTGAAGGAACAATTCTTACTGTCGCTAGAGAATCTATTGAAAATACCATTCCTTCTATCAGGGAAGAAGATACCTTTGATAGCTTCTTAACTAAAGTCGTGTCCATGATGAGAATCTCATTAGACAACACCCCAAATCTACTTTCTGTTTTAAAAGAAAACGGAGTGGTTGATTCTGGAGGAAAAGGATTATTAACAATCTATGAAGGATATCTTTCTTTCTTTACTGGAAAAGATATCACTGTTGATGATGAAGATCTCAAAAAAGATAAAGCAGAAAAAACACCATCCATCGATTTCTCTGCCTTTAATGAAAATTCAAGCTTAGATTATGGATATTGCACTGAATTCTTACTCCAACTCTTACATAGTAAGACTGATATTTCTAAGTTCAATATTGATGAATTTATTGCCTTTATGCAAGAACATGGAAACTCTTTAGTTTGTTTCCAAACCGGCACGATTGTTAAGGTTCATGTCCACACCAAAAAACCATATGAAGTAATCGAATACGCTCAAAGATTTGGTGAATTCATTACCTTCAAAATGGAGAATATGGCCCTTCAACATAATTCCTTAATCAAAGAGGAAGAGAAAAGACAACAAGAGAGAAAGAAAATCGCCGTTATAACTATTGCCCAAGGCGATGGCATTATCGATTTATTCCAAAATCAATTAAGAGCAGACTTAGTCATTAATGGTGGCACCACCATGAATACTTCTGTTTCTGAAATGATTGATGCCTTTAAATATGTTAACGCTGATGAAATCATTCTCTTACCAAACGAAACCAATATGCTTAAAGCTGCTCAACAAGCCGCTGAATTATATAAAGATAGCAAAGTCTATGTTGTAAACACTCATAACATCCAAGAAGGCTTTGCTGCCTTAAATATGTATATGGGAACAGAAGCTACTGGCCAAGAAGTCTATGAAGCTCTTAAAGCCGGAGCAGAATCTGTTACCCCATATATCGTCTTTAAATCTGGAAAAGACGCAAAAGTTGGTTCATTAACTGCTCCTAAAGGAAGCTATGTTGGATCTAAAGGAAAGAAGTTAATTACCTTTGCACCTAGAAGAACAGCAGCAACCTTACGTCTATTTGAAAAGATTGAAGGCATTAAAGAAAAAGAGGTTTGCTTCATCATCTATGGACAAACCGTCTTAGAAGACGCCGCAGAAGAACTCATCTCCGCGTTAAATGAAATGTATCCAAATCTTGAAGTCGCTTTAATTAACGGCAAACAAGATGTCTACGATTTATTAATTGGTATTTACTAGGAGAAAATCGCATATGAAAAAAAACTACACGATTGTCATCGACACATTAGGAAGTGATAAAGGCCCTGAAGCTATTATTGAAGGCACTAAACTTGTTCTTAATGAATTTAATAACGTAAATATCACTCTAGTGGGTGATGAAGAACTCATCAAATCTAAAGGTCTTCCAACTGATCGAGTAAAAATCATTCACGCTCCTGAAACTGTCACTAACTATGATAGTCCAATTGAAGCATTCTATAAGAAAGCTAATGTTTCAGTTTTTAAAGCAGTTGAAGAATGTTCAAAAGATGAAAACGCCATCGGAATTATCTCCTCGGGTAATACCGGTGCCTTATTAGTGGGAACATTAAGATATCTCTTAGATGAAAAGAGAACTAGACCTGCTTTAGCAGCTATCCTTCCAAATATGGCAAAAGGATTCACTTGTTTAGTGGATACAGGAGCCTCAATTGACTGTGGACCTGCTCAACTTGTGGAATTCGCTCATTTAGGAACTGATTTCATGAGAAAACTCTATAAAATAGAAAACCCAAGAGTAGGCCTATTATCAAATGGTTCTGAACCTACTAAGGGAAATCACTTAGTCAAAGAAACTCATCCACTACTAGCTAAAGAAGAAGGCATTAACTTCATTGGTAACGTCGAAGGATCTAAAGCGTTAAGTGGAATATGCGATGTTCTTGTTTCTGAAGGTTTCGCTGGTAATCAAGTATTAAAGAATACCGAAGGTACAGCGATTGCCTTAATTACTGAAATCATGAAATTCGGTAAGAAAACAGGACAAGAAGAAGTTGCTCAACAAATCGCTGGCTACCTAATGAAAACATATGATTTTGAATCATTAGGAGCAGGCATTATGTTAGGCGCGAGAAAACTCGTTTTAAAGTGCCGTGGTTCAAGTGGCCCAGCCGCTATTAGAAGTGCAGCCAAAATATTAATTAACGTCATTGAAGACAAAACATTCTACGAATAAAGAGGTAAAAATTAATTATGTACGAAAGATTATTAAAACTCATTCAAGAAAATCTCCCAAACAAAGATTTAGCAAATGCTACTAAAGAAAGTAGACTTATCGAAGATTTAGGTATGGATAGTATCGGTATGATGATGCTCTCTATGTCTATTGAAGATGAATTTGGAGTGACATTTGATGCTCCTGTCACATTTAAGACTGTTCAAGATGTCTTAGATTATTTAGATAAGAACGCTACTAAATAAATTTAATAAATAAGGAAATAAAAAAATGTACAAACTATTTTTTGATAGTGACTCCGATGTCACTTTAGAAATTGCTAAAAAATATAACGCAACCTTAATTAGCATGCCTTATGCTCTTAATGGTGAAGAAGTATCTCCATATAAAGATTGGAAAGTCTTTGATGCAAAGACATTCTATGATGCATTAAGAAAAGGTGATGCCAATCCAACCACTAGCGCACTTAACGAAAGAGAATATATCGAATATTTCGAACCAGTTCTTAAAGAAGGTAAAGATATTCTTTATGTTCACTTTTCAAGACAAATGTCCGCGACATTTAATAGCTGCGATGCTGCTATTAAAACTCTTTTAACAAAATACCCAGAAAGAAGAATCCAATTAATTGATACAAAAGCTATCTCTATCAGTTCTCTTCTTACATGTATCAGAATTGGTGAACTCGTTAATGAGGGCAAAACAATTGATGAAATCGTCGCAGTTAGCGAAGATATCGTTATGACTAGCTCCGTCTATTTCTACGCTGATAACTTGAAGTTCTTTGCTAGAAGTGGCCGTGTCAGTGGCTTCTCTGCCTTTATGGGTGGAATGATTGGTGTTAAACCAATTATCTATATGTCCAGCGAAGGCAAGATGGTCTCCATCGATAGCGCTATTGGAAGAAGAAAAGCTTTGGATAAAATCTTAGGCTATGTTGAAAAGAAACAAGATGGCTTTAAGAAATATCCTGTTTTAATCGCTCATGCTGACTCTTTGGCATTAGTCGATGAATTCGTTGCAAAACTCAAAGAGAAATTTGGCGAATTCGAATACACTGTTGTGGATGTTAATCCTACCGCTGGATGCCACTGCGGACCAGATGTTATTGGAATCGCATTCCATGGTAAGGAACGTTAAACCATGGCCAAAAAAGAAAAGAACTTGCAAGACGAACTCTTACATAGAAAATATAAAATCCCTAATCCATTTCTTTCTTGGATTTACTATATCGTTGGAAGAACTCACTTATTAGGGGCTAAATACCATCCAATCTTTGATATCAAAGATTCCACCGCAGATTGCAAAGGTCCATGTTTCTTAATTTGGAATCACCAAAGTAGAAGAGATCACACCTTCTTAACAACCGCGAACTGGCCAAGAAGACTCTCTATTGTTTGTGAATATAACTCCTTCTTTAGAAGCCACTTACATTGGGCGTTTAAAATGGGAAGAATTATTCCTAAAAAAGTCTTCTGTAATGATATGGCAGGTGTTAGAGCCATGAGAGATATCATTAAGCAAGGCGGGTGTGTTGTTTTCTCTCCAGAAGGAACATCTTCTATCTGGGGTGATCAACAACCAATCGTTCCAGGAACAGGAAGATTCTTAAAAGCATTCAATATTCCAGTTTACTGTGGATATATGCAAGGAAGTTATCTCACCAATAACAAGATTTGTTCTGATGATAGACTTGGTAAAGTCTACTATCAACAAAAGCTCTTATTTACTAAAGAGGATTTACAAAGATTATCTCCAGAAGAAATTGAAAATATTATTAATAAAGAATTCTGGCATGATGACTATGAGTGGAATAAAGAACACCACATCGAATATAAGTCAAATGGCAAGATTTGCACTAACTTAGCAGATATATTTTATAAATGTCCAAAATGTGGACACGAATTTGAAATGGACGCTCAAGGAAACTATATCAAATGTACCCACTGTGGTAATGGAGCCACGATGGATGACTATTACGATTTCCATCCATTTAATAAAGAGTGCGTCATTCCAGAAACCCCAAGTAAATGGGTAAGAGAAGAACGCCAAGCAATCATTGATGAGATTAGAAAAGACCCAAATTATTCTTTCTCAGTTAAATGTAAAGTTGGCACCCTTCCTAAAGACCACTGGGTTGATAAAAGTGTCACTTCTGAAATCGTTGGAGAAGGTATTTATACGATTGACCATAAAGGTGTCCATTTTATAGGAACTAAAGAAGGTAAAGAGTTCAAATTTGACCTCGATTATAAGGCTGTTTGGACTTATCCTATGACCGTTGATTTAACCATCTTTTCCCTCTATATTAACGAGGAATATCACGATTTCTACCCAGATAAGAGGGTTGTTGGTAAAATCATCATGTTGACCGAAGAAATGCATAGATTACATGTAAATAAATTCAAAAATTTCCCTTGGTTTGATTACATGTATGAAAATAAGGAACTAGGTATTGACGAATAATAAATACTGAATTAAGACTCGAAAGGGTCTTTTTTCTTTTTCTCCAAATATTTATCCTAACGGCAACGATTTTTTTGTCGCTTTTTTCTTCTTTAAAAAATTTATTTTTTATTTTTACCTTTCTTTTTCACGCGTAAAATTTTTCTTGATTTGACTACTTTTTTTGAAATATGATTAACCCAAATTTTATTTGACAAAGAAAGGAAAACAATTGTTATGAAAAAGTCGATTAAAACTTTGACATTTGGTCTCTTAACAGTTGGTATGCTCGCTGGTTGTAATAAAGCGCCAGCAGCTGATTGGACCGCTGAACAGAAATCAATTATGTCTGAACATCTCCACGGTGTGGTTTTACCATTCTTTAAAAGTGACGCTACTGTAAAATATGATTCAGAATATGATGAAGTAGTTATCACCGCTGATGTCGCTGGTACAGAAACAAAAGATTATGGTGCAAAATTCACCGCCGCTGATGGTTGGGAAGATATCTCAGATCAATACGATGTCCCAGCAGCAGCTATGAGAGAAACATTCTTTGCATTCCAAAAAGCAGTTACTGTTACAGAAGGAACAAGATATATTTCTCTTCAATTTGCTTCTATTGCCGGAGAAGAATTCTCCCCTGAAGGAACATTCACCCTTTATGCTAATGATCCATTTACTTATGATTGGCCAGCTGATGAATGGGCAGCAGTTATTGCTTATTACTTCGAAAATGCTACAGATGTAGTTCCACCAATTGAAGCTGATCGTTATGAACCATACGCTACACAAACTGGTGGATTCGCAACATTCTGTTATATGGAATCCGAAACTCAAGATGCTGGTTACTCCGCTATCCTTACCCAAGCTGGTTGGGATGTCCAAGAAGAAAAAGACGAAGATGGATACTTTGTCGCTGTTGCTCCAAGTGGACTATTTGCGGTTGCATATTTATATAACAGTAGCATGGGCTCACTCGAAATTTGGTTAGCACCAGCCCCAGCTAAAACTTATGATGCATTCCCATCAGAAGCATTAGCAGCAACTATCGCTGCTTATGAAAAAGAAGGTGCTGTCGCATTTGAATTCCCAGTGTTTGCAAAAGAAGGTGCTACATTTACATACACAGAAGATGAAAATAACGAATTTTATATCTCATTTGGTATGGCGGATTATGTTAACGCAATCGTTACTGCCTCTCCAGTCGTTGAAGCAGACTACACAGCCTATAGAGGTGAGTTCGTCAACGCTGGTTGGGAAGTAGTAGACACAAATAACACTACAGGATTCACAGCTACTAAAGGTTTTGAAAACGTTGGAACAGCTACTATTGATGTTGGTTTTGCTAGCGGAGAACTCGAAATCATTATTTATATCATTCCAAAACCATTACCATCAGAAGAATGGCCAGCATCAGATATCGCTAAATTATTACCAGATAGAGTTACTGATGTTGTCCTCCCATTCAATGGAGAAGCTTCAGGTTATGAAATTGGAACTGTTTTTGGAACATATGTTATTGTTACTGTCGAAGCAGGACAAGAAGAAGCATTAATTACTGCTTATGTTGCTGCATTAGAAGAAGCAGGATGGACAGAATTAGGCGAAGATAATTATGGAGATATGCACTATGCTTCACCAAATAATCAAATCGATGTTTGCGCATATTCTGAAGACGCAGGAACCATCACAATTACATTTGATGCAATTCCAGTAGCATATCAAACATTTGCAGCAGCAGTTGCTGGTGCTATAGAAGAATTAGGCGTTGCCTCAATTCCTCTTGTTGATCCAGGTGTTGCAAATGCAACTAAATACGAAATTTCCTGTGATGCAGAAGAAGGTGAAGGATATATCTATATCTACGCTGAATCTGGTGTTGATCAAACAGCAGTCGATGCATATAACAGCGGATTAGTAGCAGCAGGATGGACTCTCTTAGGAGAAGATGAATATGGAGATTCATACTATTCTTCACCAGATGGTTCAATCACTGTTTGCCCATATGCTGGCTCAGGATATATGGCTATCTACTTCTATTTCAATTCATAGGATTAAGCAATTAAATAACAAGGGACGATTAACTGCGTCTCTTTTTTTGCACTCATAAAAAGCCATATATAAACAAAAGAGAAAAAAACGCTTAAATTTTACGAAAAAATAATAAAAGTGCCTGAAATCGCTTGTTTCGCACCATAAATCAAGTATTAAAAAGGGGAGATTGTTCTTCCCCTTATTTCTTTTTCTTAGTTGTCGATTTCTTGCTAGATGATGATTTATTACCTCTACTAGAAGATTTAGTGTGTGATTTAGCAACTTTCTTTACTGCAGAAGTTATCTTCTTCTTAGTCTTTTTACTTCCTTTTGTGTAAATCACCGCAACAACAATAATGACAACAATTGCTCCCGCTGCTATAGCTGCATACATCAAGTAGTTAGGCTTCTTTTCTTCTACGACATTAATGTTAATTACTTTAATAATCTCTTCTCCATCAACAGTTGCTTTAACAGTAATAGTTACTTTACCAACCTTAAGAGCAGCAATAGTTATTTCTTCTCCACTACTAGAGGTAGTTTTATCTAATTGGATAACCTCTGGATCACTAACATTCCAAGTGATACCACTATTATCTGCGGTAACTGCAGAAACCTTTACTTCTTTTCCAGGATTAATAGTTATCTTGGATTTGGAAAGCGAGAGACCACTATCATTGATTCTATCGATCATTGGAGAGGCGTATTTAGTGCCGCTTTCACTACCCCAGATGTAATTTGCCCATTGAGGGAAATCAATAAATGGATTTCTATTATTAGTGAAGTTATTGAATAACAGGTTATTCCTATGGATTTCGTATTCGTCAACTGGATCGATTTCATTCCACTCAAGAAGGTCACTTATAAGTCCCATCTTACCAGTTAATGTTTTAGTGCTTTGATATCCGCTAGAAGGGGCAGAACCACTATCAACTAATTCAAGGTTTGGTTCGTTTCCATCAATAACAGCTTCATTACCTGCTAAGTCGTTATATCGAGCCGCCATATAGAAGACTGCTCTAGCGATATCTCCTTTATCTGTATCTTGTGGTTCAAACACTTTAGAAGTTCCATTAGTGAGTGATATACCAGTTCTATTACCTGTTTGATTAGAATAGGTAGTTCCCATATCTTTATAGGATTTAGATGTATCGACATATCCGAAATAATCGTTGCTGTGTTTCCTATTAGCGTTTCCATTTCCAGCCCATAAGTGCATTGGATCACCTCTAGCGCCTCCGGTTGTGCTTTCTAGTGTTTCAAAGCCATTTGATTTAGCCCAGATATGTTCTCTATTGATACCCCATTCATCTTGGTTATGGTTACCCCACGCTTTTGTGAGGTTATCAACTTCTCTATTTATGTATAAAGCGTGAATATATGGATTATTCTTTGGAGAACTATTTGATCCATATTGATATCCAATAATCGTATTAGTGGCTTCATCATATGTGCCATATGTAGTTGAACTTGCAGGAGATTTTTCCCAATCTCGGTCAGTAATCTCATACATTTGCCATATCGCATTACCTGTATCATATGAATAATATTTTTGATTATTCTTCAGAATAGGTTTTAAGTTCTTAAGTAGATTAGTGCCAGTTCTTTCGCTTTCTGACAAAGAATTCAAATTGGAATAATAGTTTCTAATTGTTTCTACATCACTATCATTTAGATTGATAGTTGTTGGCAGTCCACTTGTGGAATACGCGCTTATTGGTACATATTCTTTATTCTCTTTAATAGCCACAAAAGCTGAAGAAGCAGCTAATAGAGAAATTATAGAAAATACGGCTAACTTATTTTTCATATCAATCACCTTTATATATTCATTTTATATAAAAAAGATTCGATGAAAAATCGAATCTCACTTTATTTTCAAAAAGAATAAAAAAGAGGCTCGACTCTTTGCCTCTAACCGTTGCACTGTTGCAGGGAGAATCCCTGCGACAGATACCCAAGTTAAGTTCCTTATGACTGGTGGTGCTTCTTGTTGGCAGTTCGTTTTGAATTGCTTAGCGAACTGGTGGCCAGCTTCCTTTAGTTATTAGCTTCAAGGCTGTTTTCCTTTTTGTCGTGTCCGGTACTGGATTTACTCTGTCAAACTTTAACTCAGAGACCAGTGATAGCGAGCTATCAGGGAGGAACGTACCGATAGTTACATCTTTCGAAATAACTCTTTGCTAGTGCAACTTCTATCTACTTCTTTTAATGTGTAGATGCTCCACCATCAATTTAATGGAGCTAGTTGTCTGATCTAGTCTTAAGTTCTTTAGGCCATTTCTTCATAGAAGATGTTAGGAGGTATTTAACTCTTTCTACTATCTTCACACGTTGAGTTGAATAATGTGAATTAGGCTTTGACTAATAGCGTTAACTATTAGTTCGTGTTTTTTCTTTCCTCTTTGATCATGTCCGGCGGTGGAATTACGCTGTTAAACTCTAACTCAGCGACCACTGTATACAGGGAGGTTTACCGTTTAGTTAATCCTGTTTGATTAACAAGTTCGAAGCGATCATTAACTAGAAACTTTAATCCTAGAACCTTACTATCAACGTTGTTTAATGGTTGATCGTCTCTTATTTCGAGCTGAACTCTTTAGAGCCTATTTTCGTTTGGATGTAATCCATAACTTATTTCACGTTTTGAGTTGCTTTAGCGTGAATTGGCTGTTCTTAAGGCTTTCGCTTTAAGAATCTTTTTCTCCTCTTTGATTCGTGTCTGGGCGGTGGGATTACGCTGTCAAGTTCTAACTCAGCAACCACTGTAACAGGGAGGATCGACCCTTGGAGGTTATTACTGCAAATAACTCCATGCTAGTGCAATCGTTAATCTAAGATTTTTAATCCTAGAACCGTTCTATCAACTTGGTTTATTTTCGTCGATTGTCTTATCTAGTCTTAGGCTTCTTTAAATACTTATTAGTATTTACTGCCTCATCATACCTCTCGGTGTGATTGTGATATAGTTTACCACTTTTAATATCTCAGTCAAGCATTTTTTAAATAGCTTAAATTTCGACAAAAAAGTAAAAAATAGACTTTCTCATTGCCTCATAACCATCGGCCAATACGAGATAGGAGTCAAGCTAAATCCCTTTGCTCTGGTTGTACTTCTTATCGACGACACATTTTCAATTGATTAACGTGCCTGTGGCCAGCTTCCTTTAGTTATTCTATCTTCCTTTTTAATCGTATCAGGAGGTGAGATTACACTGTTAAGTTCTAATTCAGCTACCACTATAAGTAGAAAGAACCGATCTTAGAATAATCTTGCAATTAACCTTGCTAGTGCAATTGTTAATCTAAAGTTTTTAAACTTTACAAACCACTATATCAACTTCTTTTTTAAATATTTTTTATCTTTTCAAGCAAAATAAAAAATATCTCATCAAGAGATACATTTTGAAAAATTTTTATTTGAGATAGTCTTTTAGGTCAATAATGATCTGTTTATTACGGATTGACATCTTTTCAGGCATATTATCTAAATCCATAAAGAATAATCTATTCACTTCTTCTTTTTGAGATTTTAATTCTCCCTCATATTCTTTACATATATAGACAAGATCCACTCCATATATTTCATCACCATTAAAGTAGACATAGTGAGTAATTTCCCCGCTATAAACTTTAAAGAGCTCTAACCTTTTAGCAACTAAACCAGTTTCTTCTAATAATTCTCTACTAGCGGCCTCTTCTGCACTTTCCTTTAAATCGATTCCTCCACCAGGGAAATCAAAATATCCATCATCGCTTCTCTCTTCTAAGAGGATTTGTCCCTTTTCATTAAAAAGGATAACCACGGAATGCGGAAGCACTAAAGGCATATGGTTAGTTCTTTTTCTTAACTCTTTCAAATAGTCTTTCATAGATTAATCATTATAGAAGAATAAGGAAGCTGCTCCAATCTTACCAGAATCGTATCCAAGATTAGCTTGTTTTACTAAAACTTCTGGAGATCCTAAGAATCCATAGTTTCTTTCTTTTAAATACGAACGTATACGGTTAATTAAGTTTTCCCCTTCGTTAGCGATGCCACCCGAAAGAACAAAGATATCTGGTCTAAAAATATTGCAATAGTCTAAAAGCCCTTCAGAAAGATACATAATGTAATCTTCAATAACTTTATGTCCAACTGGACAATTAAGTGATTCTGCTTTAAAAGCAGTTCTACCATTTACTTTGCCTTCTTCTTGAGCGATTTTAGCTAGAACACTATTAGGGTTATCTTCTACTGCTTTTTCTGTATCTTTAATTAAGGCAGTTGCAGAAGCATATGCTTCTAAGCATCCTTTTCTACCGCAGTTACATTGTCTTCCGTTTAATTCAATTAAGGAGTGACCAAGTTGAGCGCCTGTTCCTCCTAATCCATCATATAATTTCTTATTTAATACGATTCCTCCACCTACTCCAGTACCAAGAGTAATCATAATTAAATTTTCATAATCTTTACCACTACCGTATCTAGCTTCACCAAGTGCTGCAGCGGAAGCGTCGTTAACAATCTTTACTGGAAGATGGACTCTACTAGAAATATAATCAGTAACTTCAAAGTCCAACCATGTTGGCATATTTGGGCTAGAGAAGATAATTCCTTTTTTCTTATCTAATAAGCCAGGGATACCTAATCCCACTCCCGAGATCTTTTCATCATACTCCTGAGTGGAAATAAATTTATTTATTTCTTCACATAATAAGCCAAACATATCTTCCGGAGATAAGTTCTTATCTGTACGAATAGAAAAAGTATCCAATACTTCTCCTGTATCTCTAATCGCTCCCCCTTTAATAGAGGTGCCACCAACATCAATTCCAATAACAATCATATTCTTTATTTTCTAACACTAGAGATAACTACGACTCCAGTTCCTTTAATAACGCATTTCTTTCCATAAGGAAGGAAGAATGTATCAAATTTCTTATATGGAAGATCATCAACATTTCCTTCTCCTTCTAAGAAGGTGAAAGAGATAAACGAATCCCCATTTGCGTTAAGTTCTAATTCGTTATTAACATTCACTCTTTTGACTGTGAAATATTTACAGTCCATGAGTAAATCACTATTAATAATAGGTTTCTTATATGTTTTATAGTCAATAACATCTAAAGCTTTATCAATATGTAATTCACGATAATTACCAAATTTATCTTTTCTTAAATAGTCATATAAGCGATATGTAAGGTCACTATTTTGTTGGATTTCAATTAATCTCACACCTTTACCAATCGCATGGATTGTACCTGGAGTAATGATATATGTATCTCCAGGTTTAGATTCATAGAAATTTAAGGTATCAAGAAGGGTGTTATTTCTTAATCTTTTCTCCACTTCTTCTTTTGTATAGTCTTTATTAAATCCAACATACACTCCACATCCAGGATCACAGTCGATAACATGCCACATCTCACTCTTACCGAATGAGTGTTCTCTACTTAATGCATAATCATCACTTGGGTGAACTTGAACTGATAAGTTATCTCTTGCGTCAATTAACTTAATTAAGATTGGGAAAAATGGGAAAGAATCTT
>JAEDNC010000080.1 GCA_016302705.1 Bacilli bacterium
TTTAATCGAGGTGTTTTTAGCACCTATCATGGATATTTTGGATGTAATCTTCACAATTGTTGAAGCTCTTTCTCCGATCCTTGTGATCATCGGAAATGTTATCAAAGCGGTCATTGTTCCAGTGCTTCAGCTTTTATTCCAAATCTTGAAGCCTATCTTAGATATCCTTAATGCGATCATCTCCGCTGTTAAATGGATTTTAGACCATACTGTTGGGTGGCTCGTTAAGCTAATCGGGAAAATGTTCGGAACTGGTGACTTCGATGCTGAAAATACAGTTAAAACCACATCTAATTCATATATGAATACAGATAACTCGCACACCACAAACAACGTGACTATTAACACGAGTGGCGATGTCGATATGGATTCAATTAACGAAGCTTTAGGAGGTGCTTACTAATGAGACGAAAATTATATTTAGTCAATGAAGTTGGAAGCGCCTTCTACTTTGATTATGTCCACAACTGCATCATTGAAGAATTGGGTGGCTTTGGCTTTGAATTTGAAATTGATTATGAGGACTTTGATGCTAGGTTTGTTGAAACCAAAAGAAAGATTCCTCAAAGAACTATAGATTTGACTCTAGTTTTCATTGATGGTTATAACGGATTTACTCGTTGGAGAGAGTTTCTTACTAAAAGCAAAGAGCTCAGATTGTTCTATGAAACAACTGCGGGTAAGAAGTATTGCTATGTGAACATAAAATCATCTAGCAAAGCCCAGCTTGAAAGCAGGGTTCTAAAGAGTCAAGTGAAAATAGAGTGTCTTTCTCTTTGGCTAGTTAATAAATCCGCTCATATTGATGTTACTGATTCTGACGGAGGAAAAATCTACACCTATGATTATCCTTATGTCTATTCGGTTAGCTTCAATGGAAAAGTGACAGTAGTGAATGATTCTCCACGAAAAGTACCTTTGCTTATTAAGCTTTATGGCAACTGTTATAATCCAAGAGTAATCATCCGTCAAAACGGAGTGGATATTCAAACTTTACGATTAATCGTAGATGAACGCGATGAGCCTTTAATCGTTATTTCTTCTGATCCTATTAACCAGTACATAAAGCTCATTTATGGAGGCGAAGAAATAGATTATTACGATAAGCAAGATTTCAGCTGTGAGAATTTCTTATTTCTTCCTCCTGGAGAAAGCGAGATCTTCTTTGATCCTGGTGTTAGAGAAGAAGCCACTTGCGAGATTTCCTTTAAGGAAGAGTACATCGCTCACTAGGAGGTAGTTATGCAACTAATCTTTTTAAGTGAACAAGATTTGTCTGTTTTGGACTATGGCTATGCTACTGATGATTTCGATATTATTCTTGATGCCTTAGTTCCTCAGAAGAGCAAATTCACAGTTAATAAGCAAAGCTTAAAAGCTAAAGTTGGTGACTTACTTCTTGTCAAAGAGCAAGGCTATCCGTATGTAGGAATCATTACTTCAATTAAGAGTGATGAAAAAGGTCAGACAAAAGTTGAGACCAAGGACTATTTATCTCTTCTTGATGTTGATGTGCCTTTACCCACAACCTTTAACGGAAATTCAGCTCAATTCATCGTTAACTTAATCAATAACACTTTTAAGTATTCAGGAGATACCTATCAGAATGTTTCTTATTTAGAAACCGCTATAGAAGTAGTGAAGAACTGCAACTTAAAATACGAAGTTGATACAAAAGAGAACATCCTGGACCTGGTTGAAGAGTTTTCCAAGACTTACGGCATCAGACTTGAGTATGAAGTTGTTCTCGCTAATGGAAAGTTCTCAACGATAAAGATTAGAGTGGTTTCTGCAAAGATAGGAATAACCATGAAATCTACCCTGGGAACCATAACTGAATTAAACGTTAACGACACAAATGAAGCAAGCTTAAACAAAGTTTATTACATACCAAAAGCTGAAAATGCCCAGCATAAAAATCAGGTTGTTTATTACTTAACAACAGATGGCCAAGTGGTGACAACCGCTCCCGCTTTGAAGCGTATACATAAGGTCAAAATTAAATATGAATTCTATGGCGATAAAGATTATGATTCTCTTTTAACCAAAGCTACAAAAGCACTGATCGATTCTTCTCTTGAGCATTCAATCACTTTTAACTTCTCTTTCATTACGAACCAGATTGAAGCTTTGAAAGATTTAAAAGTCGGAGCAATAGTGGTCTTTATTACCGAATCTAAAACCTATGAAACCATTGTCTCAAAGATGGAGTTCAAAGGAACTTTTAATATCGCAAAGGTAACTCTTGGCGAATATCGTCTGTCTTTGACAGATAAGCTCAAATTATTTGATAGGAGGTCTTCATAATGGCTATTCAAAAAATTACGTTTGATGCTGCTTCTGTATCTAGCAAAATGGATGCCGATATTAACCATTTCTTAACAAGTGGTGTAAACGGTATTTTTTATGGGATTCTGGGTAGATGCCAAGCTTCGGTAAGCAACAACTATATTTCCTTCCAGAACGGATACGTCCAGGTCTACGGAAGAAGAATTTATGTAGAAAGCGGCACAAAGATTTCTGTTTCTCTAGATGGCTCAGCTTATGGCTATGTCATTATAAAAATTGATCTTGGAAACAATTCAATCTCCTTAGAGAAGAAAGAAGCAAGCTCTGCTTACCCAACCTTAACTCAAAACGACCTAATGAACGGAGGTCTCATTTATGAGTTTCCGCTCTGTAGATATACCAAAACATCAACATCAATTACACTAGACACAAACTATGACCCACCTTCAATTAAAAACGATCAAACAAAAATCAATGAAAAAGGAACTGAAGTTAAAAACGATGCAAGTTCTAAATATGGTCCTGTATGGGACATGTATTCTTCTCTTTCACAAGGAAATTGCTATGTCTTTGAGGACATCAATAGTTCAAATGCTTTTGATGGAATTATTAGTGTCTATGTTGATGGGACTAATGTCTTATTTTGCGGTGCATCGGTTAGTGGAAGTGGCGGTGTTGTCAATTATCGTTATAACGGACAAGATTGTTACCTTTCATGTCAATTAACAAGTTCAAAACTTTATATAGAAGATTCGAGGGGGAGACAACCTAAATATGCAAGAGTTATTAGATAGATTATTTTCACCAAATAAAGTGCTTCTTTGTTATAGGTGTGGGTCGTCAATTTTTGGATTAAGTGATAATGAAAGCGACAAAGATTACA
>JAEDNC010000081.1 GCA_016302705.1 Bacilli bacterium
GACCAGGTCTAAAAATAGCAAGCAAAGTAACAATATCTAAAAATTCTTTAGGCTGAATGATTTTAATCGCGTTTTTCATACCAGCACTTTCAAGTTGGAAGACGCCGATAGTTTGACCACTTCTAATGATGTCCATGCTTTCTTTTGCTTGATATGGCAAATCATAGAATGATAATTCTTTTCCTGTTGTTTCTTTAATTAAGTTCAAACAGTAATCAATAACAGTAAGGTTTCTTAAGGAAAGAAAGTCCATTTTTAAGAATCCTTGATCTTCGAGATAATCTTTTTCATATTGAGAAGCAAGGTTACCATCAAAATCAACAGTGACTGGTAAAACTTCTTCAACGGATTTGTCATTTAAAATAATTCCAGCAGCGTGAAGGCCGGCTTGACGTGGCAATCCTTCAATCTTGCTTGCTAAAGAAACGATATCTAAAAAATATTTGTCAGAATCGACAAGATTCTTAAAAGCAGGAAGCTTCTTATATGCTTCTCTAAGAGAAATCTTGTCGGTGATGGATTTAGATAATAAATCAATATAACGAGTTGGAATATCGTAAATCCTTCCAATATCTCTTAGTGCTTGTTTAGCTTGAATAGTTTGGAAAGTAGCGATATTAGCGACATGGTCAATGCCATATTTTTCTTTCATGTAATTAACAATCTTATCTCTAGAGATATCCATGAAATCGATATCAATATCAGGCATGCTTTTACGAGCCTTGTTCAAGAAACGTTCAAATTGTAAATCAAAATCTAAAGGATCAACTTCGGTAATCCCTAAAGCATAAGAGACTAATGAACCAGCAGCGCTTCCTCTACCAGGACCAACTAAAACCCCGTTCTCTTTAGCGTATTTAACATAATCAGCGACAATTAAGAAATAATCGGAATATCCCATAGAAGTAATTACTTCTAATTCATAATTCGCTCTAGATATATGAGCATCATCATTGATGTTTTTGTCTTTTAATCCTTGATAGACGTTTATTTTAATTGCCTCCACCGAATCTTTGACAGGGTAGTGGACAATTGCTCCTCTTTTTTGATGGAAATTAAATGTCGATTTCTTAATCAATTCTTCAGTCTTGTTGAGCTCGGATTTTGTATATAGTTTTGCGTAATAAGAAAGTTCATGGAAATATTGTTCTCCATTTTCTTCTTTAATTTCAATTTTTTCATCTTGGTCAATTGCATTAACAATTGTCAAAATAATCGCATCGCTTTTCTTCTGATATCGAATTCTAGGGAACGCTAAAGTATCATAAGCGTGTTCATTAGAAAATTCTCTAATTTCTTGAGCGCGTTTAAATTCTTTTTTATTTGTGATTTCAAGACCTAAATAGAAATAATCTACTAAAGTAGATAACTTCGCAAAATATTTAGTAAATTCAACACTAGGAGCTATAGAAAACTCTTCTTTGAATTTACCGTAATTTGTCTCTAATACTCCAATTAAGCCGGTGTGATTGTCTTTAAGTACATCAATTGTGAATTCGTCTTTACTTACTAAAGCGGTGATTTTTAATAGATTACGATATCCTTCTTCACTAGATGCATATAAAACTAAGGAGTTGTTATCAAAGTTTACTGCTAATCCAATAAGATATCCCTTTTTAGCTTTTTCCATGGCCTCAACAAAACTAGGTACACCATAAAGGAATCCTTCATCGCTAAGACCTGCACCTGAAAAACCTTCCTTAGTTACAGAAGCAGCAATCTTATCAATTGTTAAACCGCTTTTAAGGAAAGAATATCCAGAGATAATTCTTAAAGGAGCAAACATAGATAAATTATAATCTAAAACATATGTAAATAAAATACTCTATTAGGAACTTTTATATATAAATCTATCCAATAATAGTGGTTATTGTGCATAAAAAAAGAACCACCTTTAAGTGGTCCTATTTAATTAATCGATTAATGCATCAAGCGCAGCAATGAATTCAGGAAGTTCATCAAGGGTATTGATTTTTGCTCCACTTGCTTGAGCGTGACCGCCTCCACCGAATTGGGTGGCGACTCCATTAATCACATATTCGCGTGAACGAATGGAAATTCTCCAGCATGGTTCTTTAGGATCTGTGTCTTGAGTAATTGAACACCAAATATTGATTCCTTTGATGTTAGAAAATAGGTTAACATTTTCCTTGCCTCTTTCAGTGGTGATTTGAAGTTCTTGTTGAACCTTTTCATCTAAAACATAATAGGCAACACCTTGAGGAGAAACTTTGAAATTGTTAAGAATATAGGCGGTGACTTTTAAGTCATCAATGTTTTTAAGATACATCGCTCCATAAATTTCATTTAAGCTAATGCCACATCCAATGAGATGGGAAGCAATCTTAAATGTATGTGAGTTAGTTGAACTATATTGGAATCTTCCGTTATCTCCAACCATAGCAATATAGAAATTGGTGGCACTTTCTTTTGACCAGACATATTTTCCCTTCCAGTTTAGTAAGAGGGAAACCATAAGTTCTGCAGCGGCAGACTTAGTGGTGTCAGTAATATCAAAAGTTGCCAAATCTTCCACTTTTGGATGGTGATCAACAACGACAATTTTTTCACCTTTTTCAAAACGTGGATCAGCAATTCTTTTCTTGGCGCCGACATCACAAATAATGGCAAGGAATGGAGTGTCAAACCAACTATCATTTACCTTATCCATTTCTTGGAAAAGTCGTGGAGTAAATGTGACGTGATTGTCACCGACAACAATAACTTCCTTATTTGGGAAATTATCTTTAATAAAGTGATATAAACCAAGTTGAGTTCCTAACGCATCATAATCAGGCATAATATGTCTAAAGATTGCGATACGGTCATATTGACGAACTAGCTTTTCAAAAGTTTGGTTTTCTCTTTTAAATCTCTTGCCGAGTTCTAATATTTCTTTTTCTAATTTTTTCATCATTATTTTCCTACTGTTATTCTATAAGCATCACGGGCAATCATTACTTCTTCATCAGTTGGGATAACTGCGACTTTAATCTTACTATTTGGTGTAGAAATTAAGCATTCTTTACCGTGGATTGTGCTATTGAGTTCTTCGTCGATTTCCACTCCTAAAGCATCGTGAATTTGATCAACAACTTCTTTTCTAGTTCTTGGTTCGTTTTCACCAATACCAGCAGAGAAG
>JAEDNC010000082.1 GCA_016302705.1 Bacilli bacterium
TAGCCTGCACTAGAAGGAATATAACAAAACATTAGTTACGCGAAACGCATGAAAAATTTAATCGATAGAATCTACGCTAGTCTATAAGCTTTAAAATGGTACTTTAAAATCTAGTGGGGTTTTCCGGGGTTGAAACAATACTCTAAGCTCCACTTTTTCTATGCTTTTTTAACCTTAATGATCTCATGTGATGTCATTTTTCTTTTTGTTGTCTTATAAATATTTTTAAAATTGTTTTCTTTTGATAATTAGTTTCCTATAAATAGGAAACTAAAGTATAATATTTATATATAGGAGTATATTATTATGTCTATCCGCAGAATCTTAAGAAACAAAAAGTTTCGTAAGTTTATTCTTTGTCTAAGTAAACTTACTGACAATCGTCAAAAAGGTAAGGTTAAACATCCAATAGAAAGTTGCTTAACTATAATTATCCTTGCTGAATTATCAGGGTGTAACTTCTTTAGAGAATTTGTTCTATTTGCTAAGAAACACGAATCTAAACTTAAAAAGCTTTGTCTATTGCCTAATGGTTTACCTTCACACGATACTTTAGAAAGAGTTGTTAATATAGTTGATAAAATTGAGCTTAACAAATCCTTAGCATTACTTTTATTCCCACACTTGAAAGGTAGACCTATTATATCAATTGATGGTAAATGCATTAGAGCTACTAAAAGTAGTACCATTAAAGGAACTTATGGTGGCATGAAGAACATTGTTACTATGTTTATGTGCGATTCTAAGCTTTCATTACTTTCCTTTAACAACAAAGATAAAGGCAATGAGATAAATGTTATTCCAAAATTGATAGAATTGTTTCACAAAACATATCCAGAAGTTAAACCTTATATATCTATTGATGCAATAGGTGTTACTCATGAGATATTATCGTTGCTTAAAAAATACGATTATGACTTTGTTATCGCTTATAAAAGAAGTGAAGTCACAATAAAAGAATTGGCTTTACTTAACGATCCTATTGATGTAGCAACTGATATACAAAAGAACTCTTCCAGAATAGAAACAAGAACATTTAGTTTGTATTCACCAGATGACATTGCGGTAATTTATCAATGGAGGCCATATATTTCTTACATAGGAAAAATGAGCAGTAGAGTTGAGCACACTATAATAAACGAATCAACTACTTCAGAACTGTTCTATTTTGTAAGTGATATATCAATTGAAGAGTTCAAGAAGGTAAGAAGACACCATTGGAAAATAGAAAATTCATTGCACTGGATCTTAGATAATTCGTTCAAAGAAGATAGGCAAAGACTAAAAAAAGGTTCATCCGCAGAAAACATGAACCTTTTAAGGAAGTTTGTACTAAACGTCATAGCGTTAACAAACTATACCAACGAGTCAGTATCGTCTTTTCGAGACAAATTGAAATACGATACTCCTCAAGAGTTATTATACAAGATAATTAATTCGATTGCATAAAATAATGACCAAAAAAAATTAAAAAAAGAGGTGGTAAGTAGAGGTTTTAATCACATCAAAAGCTTTTCCTATAGGAAAAAAGTTAAAGAAATAAACAATCAAAAACTGAAAAAGTTTATAAAACCATATTTCAATGGGTTGGGGCACCTGTGGAATAATTTTCATGCGTTTCGCGTAGTTAAAATGGCTGTTTCATTTACAAAAAACAAATTTTGTTTTATACTTAACGCGATAAATAATAGTGAGGATTTGTTATGGCAGAAGAAAATGTTCAATATGTAGAAGAGCAAGGTATCACCTTCGGTGAGATCTTTAAAAGAATATGGAAGGCTAAGCTCGTACTTGGTATAACTGGTGTTACTACTTGTGCGGTGGCTTTATTAGGTGTTCATTTCGCATATTCTAAACCTTCAAGAGAATATATTTCTGAGGCGAAGCTTTCTTTTGCTGGTATTAATAATGATAAGTACCCAGATGGTACTAATTTCTATTATCAAAACATCATTTCTTACGAGAATTTAGCTAAGGTTAAAGATTCTAGTTCGGAATATGCTGATATCGATGTTGATAAGATTGTCGATGCAGATGGTATTTCTATCGAACAGAAGGAAAAGACCACTTATGCTGCTAACGGTCAAGAGATGACTGAACTTATGAAGGATACTTTTATCTTAAAAGTTAAATCTTCTTATTTCTCTTCTGATACTCAAGCTAAACACTTTGTTAACGATCTTTTCTCTCAACCACTTGAAGTTGCTTCTAACTACTATACCAATATTACTTACGATTACAACTTGAAGATTTTTGACGATCAAAATACTTATGAATCTCAAATCTCTTTAATCAATTCTCAAAAAGATTTACTTATTAATGGTTACAATAGCTTAATTGAAAACTATGGTAATAAAACCGTAGTTGATCCAAATACTAACGCTATTGTTAACTTAAGAGATTACGTTTCTGAGATTTCAAACTATTTTGCTGAGAATCCAGTTAGCTACTTATCTACATTATTAGAAGTTAACGGTTATGTTAAAGATGCTTCTTTCTCTAAAGCTATTATCGAAGCTCAAATCGAACAGCTTACAAAGAAGAAAGATGATAATACTAGAAAGATTACTGAGTTAACTGCTAAGTTCCAAGAGTTATATGGAACTTCTGTTGATATCTTAGGTTCTTCTGCTGAGATGGCTAATCAGATTAGAGCTCTTATCTCTGAGAACGTCGATATCGATAGAGAACTAATTGAACTTAATAAGAAGTTAGATAATATCAACGCTTCTACTTATGCTGCTCCAGCTTTCTTTACAGAAGCATTAAGTAATTATATATCTAAGTTAACTACTTATACCGAAGTATTTACAGTTCATTCTAAAGCTATTAATAAAGAGAACATTACTGTTACCTATACTAATCCAAATTACATCACTAAAGATGGTGGATTAAGCGTTTTAATAGAAGGTGTTCTTAGCTTAGTAGTTGGTGCTTTAGTTGGTGCTGTTGCCGCTTACTGTGTTGGTACTTCTCAACTTAAGAAAGAAGAAAAGAAAGAAGTTGAAGCTAAGTAATAAAATTGATTAATTTTTGTGTTTAAAAGCACTTTAATCACTACATATTTATT
>JAEDNC010000083.1 GCA_016302705.1 Bacilli bacterium
GTAATAGTTAAAACTTTTTCCGCGGTCTTTGGGTCTAAAGCAGCAGTATGTTCGTCTAATAAGAGGACAGGATTAGTTAAATCATACTTTCTGACTTTATCATCAAATTCCTTATATGCTTCTCTTATAAGTCTTCTTTTTTCATCATTAGGAAGCGATTTATCTTTAAGAAGTGCCTTCTTTTTGTTTTGGTATTCTTTTTTAGAGGCTCCATATATTTCATTCACTTCTTTTTTAGCAGCCTCTTTATCTCCCATAGAAAACATCACATATTCTTTTAAGATTTTTCTATGACTTGGCTTTTGAGACATCGTCGCCATTAATAGAGTTAATGCTTGACGTTGTCCTCCAGAAAGAAGACCAACTTTTTGATGCATTTTGTTTTCTAAACCTAAACCTAATGATTTAAGTTCGTTGACATAATAGTCTTTATCTTGTGGTCTGATAGACCAACGGAATAAAGATCTACTTCTTCCTCTACCATACGCTAAAGCGAGATTTTCGAGCACTGTCATATCTGGTGCTGTTCCTCTCATTGGATCTTGGAAGACATGTCCAAAATATGGTGCTCTTTGATGTTCTCTCATCGAAGAGACATCAACGGTATTAAGTAGAATCATTCCACTATCAGCTTCAATCGCGCCGCTAATGATATTGAGTAGAGTTGATTTACCTGCTCCATTACCACCGATAACAGTGATAAAGTCGCCTTCATTAAGGGTGAGATTGAAATCTTTTAAAACAGTGTTTTCATTAACTGTTCCAGGATTAAATGTTTTGGTGATTCCTTTTAATTCAATCATTTTTCATTTCCTCCCCTTGATAGCTTTCTATTCTTTAAGAATTTATTAATTCTTACTGAATATTTCTTTTTTAAGTATGGGAAACCTAAGAAGATAGCAACCACTAAAGCAGCTAATAATTTAAGTAAGGTCGTATCAATACCGATAAAGACAACTGATTGATAGATGAAATAATAGATAATTGAACCAATTACTACACCTATTAATCTTACAAAGAAGTTTGGAGAGATTTTAGAAACTATTGCTCCTCCAATAACTACCGCACATAAACCTGTAACAATTGCACCAGTTCCCATTGTAATATCGGCGAATCCTTGATATTGAGTGAGTAAAGCACCTGCTAAAGCAACGATACCGTTAGAGATCATTAAACCTAAGACAACGTTAAAATTAACGTTGATACCTTGGGCTCTTGACATATCTTTGTTGTTTCCAGTCGCTCTAATAGATGCACCAAGCTCAGTACCGAATAAGATATATAAAATACCTATAATGAGTAAAACTATAATTCCAATTTTCCATAATGTATCGGTGACATTAAGTTGAGAGAATAAAACATTAAACACTCTACCACTGACACCGATATTAGATTTTCCACCAGCGAGTTTTAAGTTAATTGAATAACATGATAATTGAGTTAATATACCCGCTAAAATAGGTGGAATGCCTAAGAAAGTGTGCAATAAACCTGTAATTAATCCGCATATTAATCCAGCCGCAAAGCCAACGAGGATTCCAACTAAGAAGTGACCTCCATTAGTAATAATAAGAGCACACACTATTCCTCCAGTAGCAAAGCTACCATCAACAGTTAGATCTGGGATATCTAATACTTTATATGTGATGAACACACCAATAGCCATAATTCCCCAGATTAATCCTAAAGATAAGGCTGCAGGTAAAGATGATAAATAATCAAGAAACATTTTATTCACCCATTTCAATAGCGACATAGTCGCTTGGTGGAGTAATACCTAATCTTTGGCAGATTACTGGATTATATTTTTTAACTGGTGAATCGTCTAATCTAATTTTCATTGTGGAGACATCTTTTCCTTCGAGTAAGATTTCTAAGGCCATTTCTCCGGTGATTTGTCCTAATGTGTAGTAATTGATGGACAAAGTAAACACTCCACATTCTTTACACATTCCTTCTTCTCCAGTAAATACTGGAATACTTTTTGCACTACAAACCGCGTCAATTGTGCTTGTCGCATTCGCGCATTGGTTATCAGTTGGGGTATATAAAACATCGATATTATTAATAGCACCTCTTAAATTAACTTCGAGTTCACTAGTTTGCGCAAAAGTAATTCTTTTAGTTTGTTTCCCTAATCTTTGAAGTTCGGTTTCAACTTTATTTACTTGGTAAACAGAATTAGCTTCATTAGTGCAATAAAGCAAACCTACTGTTGTTGCCTCTGGGAAATTAGACACGATCATTTGAGCTTGTGTTTCTAAAGGTGCTAAATCACTAGTTCCACTAACATTAATTCCAGTGCCTTGACTGACATCACTAATATTTAAGGCAACTCCGTATTCAGTAATTGACGTTCCTAAAACAGGGATTGTTGCGGTTGCACTAGCGGCAGCTTGTAAGCAAGGAGTAGCATTAGCCATAATCAAATCCTTTTTCTTGCTCGCGAATGTACTAGCGATTGTTGAACAAGTAGCGATATCTCCTGAAGCGAGTTGAATATCAAAATCAACTGTTTTTCCAGCAGCCTCCATACCCTCTTTGACTTTATCAACAAATCCTTGTGTTGCGTTATTTAAGGCTTCTACAGGGACGAATTGAGAAATTCCGATTGAGAAATCAGCCTTTTTGTTATTGCAACCTGTAAGCCCGCTTATAGCCATAAGCGCAAATAGAGAAGTGGTAAGTAGAGATCTTTTCATTTTTTGGTCCTCCTAATATCTAATAAATAAAAAGTTCGATGCAATAACACCGAACTTATAAATAGCTTATTTTATTAACTATCGGTGTTATTCATTTTTAAGATAACCCAATAGCAAAATGCGATAGAGTTATCTTTCTACCTAAAGTAATAAAAATAATAATAAGCAAAGTATTTGTTCATATTTTTATTCTCTAATATGGTAGTTATTGTAAGTCAGTAAAAATAATCTCGCAACAACTTTTTTATAAACAAAATAAGAATTTTTATTTCTTC
>JAEDNC010000084.1 GCA_016302705.1 Bacilli bacterium
CAAATCTTACTAAACTAAATGATCTAAAGAATGGCCAGACAAATCTAAAGTCTAGATTAAAAGCTGCTTCACAAATCATCAATAAGATATACATTGGAACGACCATTAAGAATGCAAGAAGTGCACTCTTAGCAAGTAATAACCAATCTATCTTACATACTCTATGCATTTTTTGCTTCTTTTGAACTATGTTACTTTTTTCGATGTTATTAACTGGCTTTTCGTCAATTACTTCATTAGTTTGTTTTTCTTGAACAGGAGCATTTCTTGATAAACCGGCTTGAAGAAGATCTAGTTCGTAGTTCTTATCTTTCTTTCTGTTTATAAAGAATGGAACAAAGACAAATCCAAGCATGAATAATATAAGAATTAAATACCAGACGATAAATCCATTTCCAATTGTCATTCTGAATAGAGTTGTATCTGGAAGTGGGAATAAGCCATGGCCGAGTTGAGTACAGAACGGGTAAGTTAAGCCACCTATAGCTATTGTAATAAGGACACCTTTCCACCATTTCCAACCTTTCTTTTCATATTTTTCATTTGGCTCAACACCTAGATTAGTTTCTTTAAAGAATGGTAATTCAGTTAATACAAAACACATTGAAACTACAGTGCCTAGAGCGGCAAATAAAGAAAGAAGTGTTAGTACATCTTTCCACATGTAGATAAAATCATTATTCCTTAATGTGGTATTAAGAACTCTATTACCACTAGCATTAACCATTGAATCTAAGAACCAATCCATAGAAACTTGTAAACCATGTGCATCATGGGTAACTAATCTATGGTTAGTTAATAAGTATTCGCATCTTCTAGCTGTACCTGCTTTCATATCACCAAATGTTTTATTCCATTCAGCGTTATTAGAAGTTACGCCATTGCTAGTTGAACCAATCTCATTATTTAAAAATTCAACTCTAATAGGTGATTTAATCATCTCTTCTGTTACTGGAGTTTTTGCATAATCTCTAAAATAATTAAATTCATCATATTTTGCTGTTAATAATAAGACGTTGCTAAATGTGATGTCGCTATGTTCGCTATAGGCTGCTTTAGCAAAGATTTCTCCAGCTTGAAGAACTGTACATTTTGGTTGTGGAACTTCTTTGCCGTTAACTGTTGCTCCACCTGAATATGCTGCTGCAACACTCCAGGAAGACCAAGTACCCATCGAGTGACCAGTTACTCCCATATAGTTATAATCAACATATGGTAAATTAGCTAAATATGCATAAGCGGCAACTCCACCCATCGATGAATCTTTAATATAGTTTGCACTTTCAGTATCGACTCCAATGTAATTGCCATCTTTATCAAATATTCCATTCTTAGTGTAAATGTCATTGAAGAAGGACAAAGCAGAGAAGTTCATCAAGACTTGGAATCTTGTTTGTCCACCGATGCTTAAAACATATTTTCCGTCAGCGTTAGTTGTACCAAATGTAAAGTTGGTCTTGTGGTTAACATATCCTCTTTCAACCATGGATATTTCAGTAGAACCATGACCGTATTCATCAAGAGACAAACAGACAAAGCCTCTTCTTGCAAGCTCAATAGCAAAAGCTGAACTTGTTTCATGGTCGTTTTGATATCCGTGAAGCAATAATACTGCTGGAGCTTTATTGCTTTCGCTAACATCATTAGGCTTATAAAGCTTATAAGTTAAAGCTTTGTTAGTTGTAGAGTCCTCAAAAAAGCCCTTAGTAACTTCGACATTACCAAAATCTGTTTGTACTGCATTGGCAACTGGCATAGCAACAAAAATACTGGCTATGAAAGTTCCTAGAGCTATTAGAGGCTTTAAAAATTTTTTCATAATTATTCCTCTCTTTGTTCTATTATAACTTACTTTTTTGTTAGAATGGAATTATGTTAAACATTATTCTTTGTTCAGATTCTTTTAAAGGAACATTATCAAGTAGCGATATTGCTAAGATTGGAAAAGATCTAGTAGATAGAAAGTATAAAGATAAGGTAAAACTCACTACTTTATTGATCGCTGATGGAGGGGAAGGGAGTTTAGAAGCTTTTTCTTCGTTTTTAGAAGGAGAGAATATTTTTGTTGATACAATTGATGCGGAATATAGGAAAATCAATGTTAATTATTTTTTGTCTAAAGAAAATATAGCAATAATTGAAATCAGTAAAATAATTGGTCTTCCGATGATTAAGAATACTATAAAGAATACAAAAAGAACTACAAGAGGAATTGGAATCGTAATTAAAGACGCTTTAAAAAGAGGTGCTAAAACTGTTTATATATGTCTAGGAGGTACTTCTACTGTTGATTTTGGAATCGGAATGCTTGAAGAACTAGGATTAAAGATCGATAAAAAACATGATTTATGTTCTGAAGATTTGATTTCGATTGACGATTATGATGATAAAGAGTTGTTAAATAATATAAGAGGTGTGACATTCATAGGTTTAAGTGATGTTAATAATCCTTTGACTGGAAAATATGGTGCTTCCTATACCTTTGGTCCTCAAAAAGGATTCAAAAGACAAGAACTTTTTAATATTGAGAAAGGAATGATAAACATTTCTAATATTATAAAAAGAAAGAAAAACATAGATTTATCAACTTATAGAGGTAGTGGTGCTGCAGGAGGAATCGGTGGAGCAATCTGTTCGATACTAAATGGAACACTTAAAAGTGGAATCGATACACTACTTGAATTAGCTGATTTCAAAAATCTTGTAAAAGAAAACGATATCGTTATTACTGGTGAAGGTTCATTTGATAGTCAGTCTTTAAACGGGAAAGTAATAAGCGGGATATTAAAATACGTTAACAAAGATAAGCTTGTTATAATTTGTGGAAGAAATAAGATTGAAGATTCCAAAATTAAGATAATTGAAACATCAAATGGCATCTCTGATATGAAATATATAAAACTCCACGCTAAAGAGATGTATCAAGCT
>JAEDNC010000014.1 GCA_016302705.1 Bacilli bacterium
ATGTGAACTTAATAACAGAAGTCAATAAGAAGAGAATTGAGAAGTGTAAGTTTGATATCTTAGTACAACAATCTATTCCTGTGGTTTCAGATTATATTCTAAACCGTAACCCAAAAGCAACTGATGAAGAAAAGAAGCAATCATCCCCAGTTAGTAGAGAAGAATAAAGGAGAAAAGAGTTATGCAAAATTATGATTTAGACAATTTTGAACCCGCTGCTAAAATCGTTGTCATCGGTGTTGGTGGCGCTGGTAATAACGCTGTCAATCGCATGATTGATGAAGAAATTTCTAATGTTGAATTCTATGTTGCAAACACTGATAAACAAGCATTAGCAACTTCCAAATCTTCTAACCGAATTATTTTGGGAGAATCTCTTACTGGTGGTCTTGGAGCAGGTGGTGAACCTGAAATGGGTGAGCAAGCTGCTGAGGCAAGCGCGGATGATATTCGCGAAATCGTTAAAGACGCAAACATGGTCTTTATTGCTGCTGGTATGGGTGGTGGTACAGGAACTGGAGCAGCTCCTGTTGTTGCTAAGATTGCTAAAGAAGCCGGCGCTTTAGTTGTTGCTATTGTTACAAGACCATTTTCTTTCGAAGGAAAGAAGAGAACTATCAATTCTATTGATGGATTAAATAAACTTAAAGGATCTGTTGACTCTTTAATTGTTGTTAGTAACGATAAATTATTGATCACAAATGGCAATACTCCAATTAGCCAAGCATTTAACGAAAGCGATAAAGTTTTAGCGCGTTCAGTTAAGACTGTTGTCGATTTAATTTTGCTCCCTGCAATTATTAACTTAGACTTTGCAGATGTTAGAAACACATTAAAAGATAGTGGAATAGGTTTAATTGGTTTTGGTGTTGGTAGTGGTCCAAATAGAGCAAAAGATGCAGCCTCTAACGCCGTTAATTCTCCACTTTTAGAAGCCAGTATGGTCGGTGCAAAAAGAGCGATTGTTGCTATTACATGCGGCACTCAAGTAAACCTCTTTGAAGCACAAGAATGTGTTAACCTTCTTATTGATGCAGCAGGCAATAATATTGACATTAAATTTGGCATCACAATTAACGATCAATTAACCGATGAAATTTTAGTTTCTGTTATCGCTAGTGATTTTGAAAACGATGTCGATTTTACTTCTCAAACAATAGCGGTACCTATTATAACTGATACTGAAAATCAAAAAGCTGAAGAACTTTCTGAAAACGCGAAAAGAGAACAAGAAAGATATCTTGAAGAAGATAGCATTATTCCTAACTTCCTCAAAAATAACTAATTATTCGATAATTTGATTTGAAAAGAGCGTTATTCGCTCTTTTTTTGTGCTTGCATATATGCAATAATTACATACATAGAGGTATGCATATGAAATTGAAAATTACTAAGACATCATTTAGCACATTGGTTACATCATGTTTTGTTATTTTTGCTATCTCTTGTGGACATAATAATGGTCCAACAGATACTCCTAATCCTCCTAGACCTGTGGTTGAAGTACCAGCAGAAAGACTTTATTTAGGAAGTCCGACACATGAATTACATGTTGGTAATAGTTACACTATTAATCCAATTGTTTTTCCTTATAACGCTAAGCAAAACATTAAATATATTATTGAAAATAACGACGTAATCAAAGTTGAGAATAATCAAGTTATTGGAAAAAGTGAAGGCACCTCACTTATCACTGCTTATAACGATGAAGATAATGATAACATTTTAGACTCAAACGAAGTATCTAATGTCATGGGTTTTTCAATCGTTAATGAAGATCCGAATGTAAGAGTGGTTATTGAAGACAACGACGTCACTCTTTCTGCAGGAGAAAGCAAGAAACTTACTTATGGAGTTGAAGGCGCTACTCCTAGTGGATTAGATTATGGATTCTATAGTGAAAACGAAGAGATTTGCACAATTTCTTCTGGAATAGTAAAAGCGCATAAGGCCGGTACAACTCGAGTGTCAGTCTCTTGGCAAGGATATCGTGGATATGCGAATATTACCGTTAACGATTATCATGATGATAAAGGTCTACATGCAAGCGGTATATCTATAGACGAAGAAAATATTGTTCTTTCAGTCGGACAATCTCATAAAATTAAATATTCCATATATCCAGAAGGATCAATAGAAAAAGTAGATTCATTTAGAAGCAATAATTCTAAAGTTGCAACTGTTGATTCTAATGGTTTTGTTACCGCAAAAAAAGATGGTAGTGCAATCATTACCTTAAAAACATCAAATAATAAAATTAATAGGATTTTAGTGGTGGTTAAAGGCGCTAATAATGATGAAAATAGTTATTATAATAACTACTATGGGAATTTAACTTGGGAAAATGGTGAAGATTTAAAACAAAAGCTTCACAATATTATCTCTCAAAATGTTACTCCTTTAAAATACGAAGGGGCAAACTGGGAAACAAACCAATTTGCTGATCAAGATTTATATAATCACGACGCATTAGATGTTGTGTATAACTACAACGCTGTCGATAAAAGTAACACGACTATTGGTTGGCAAAGAGAACACGCCTTTGCTGCTTCTTTAATGACTGGTTTTTCAACTGGCCAAGCGGTTAAATCACTAGGCAGATCAACAGACTTTCATAATTTATTTGCTGCTAGTAGCGGTGCTAATGGTAGTAGAGGAAACAAAAACTTAGGCTATGCCAATCCTGATATAGCAGGATACGACATTAAAGAAGAATGTGGATTTGTTAGAAAAGCATTTGAACCAGGCGACAACGATAAAGGTAGATTAGCTCGTGCTATTTTCTATATGGGTGTTATGTATAACACAGTCGAAAAGGCTGAAATTCCTGAAACCTGGACTTATTCCGGAGAAGATGTTTACACTCATAGCGGCAAAACTACAATAGTTCGTTCTAACGTAAATGAATTGCCATTACAAATCGTTGAGAAAGATGTCGAATACAATAGAATCTCTCTCAATGAATTTATGAACCCTACAAAAAGACAAAATCAAGTGTATGTCGATTATTATTTAAATCAAATCACTGATGACACTTTGAATTATGATGAAAAAAGACAAGCTGCGTATGTGATGTACTTAAATACATCAATGCCTTATGCAATCGGTCATCTATCTGAACTTGTTAAATGGAACAGTTTCTCTGTTGACTATCTAGAAATGCAACATAATGAGTCAGTTTATTCACATAATTCAACCCAAGGATCTGGAACTCAAGGAAACAGAAATCCATTTGTGGATTATCCACAACTTGTCGATTATGTCTATGGAGATTTAAGATTTGAATCTGGCTCCTTAAAAGATTTAACCCCTTCATATGTAGCTTTAGAAATGGGTAAAAACGAAGTACATCATTATGCCTATAATGCTTCTAGTGTTCCTACATTTAAAGCTGGCAGTAAAGCAAGCGCTACTGAATTAGGAATTAAAGCTATTAAATATGATTTAACCGAGACAAATGTTGATTATACTAAAATCAAAGTCGAAGATTACACATTCAAAGATGAAGATGCCACAACTGGTAAGCTTTTAAGAGTTGATACTGATAAAAATACATTGTTTATCTTAGTTAATGTTGCTAGTGCAACTAACGTGACGTTTGAAACATGTTCTTGGAGCTACACTCCAACAACCGGGAATAAGAGTGACTATACAGGTAGTGGTACTAGCTGGACTGCTAATTTTGGTGGTCAATTATTTGATGTGACATTTGGAAAATCCACATCAGTATTTAATAACAAAAACACTCCAGCTTCCCCAGGAGTCACTATTGGGAGTAGTAATAATAATATCTCTTCTTTTACTTTGACAAGTCAAAGTAGTTGTAGTAATGTTAACGCTGTGTATTTTTATGCCGGTGCAAGCACTGGTACAGCGACATTTAATTACACAATTAGTGTTAATAATGTCGAAGTACTTAGTGGTACATTTGGAGGAAATACTCCTACATATAATGGAGGAATGTTTGCTAAAGTTAGCGGAGTTATTAGTTTATCCATTACCAACATTAATTCTGGATTAGTGTTCTGTGGATTCGCGTATAATATAGCAAATTAAATTATTAATAATTTATCAACATAGAAAGGAAGTAACATATGGATTATAAAGATACGTTACTAATGAACAAATCAAATTTTGAAATGAGAGGTAATCTTAATCAAAAGGAACCTCTTTTAGTCGAAAAATGGAAACAAGAAAAACTCTACGAACAAATGAATTTAAATCGTAAAGAGGCGAAGGAATTTGTTCTTCATGATGGTCCACCTTATGCTAATGGAAACATGCACTGTGGACATATGCTTAATAGAATTTTGAAAGATTTTGTTGTCCGTTATAAAAATATGTGTGGTTTTAAAACTCCATTTGTTTTTGGATGGGACACACATGGTTTACCAATTGAAAACCAAGTAACCAAAAGTGGAGTTAATAGAAAAACAACTCCAATCGTTGAATTTAGAAAAAAATGTGAAGAATACGCATTAAAACAAGTTGCTAATCAAAAAGAACAAATTAGAAGACTTGGCTTAGTTGGTGATTTTGATAACCCATATCTTACTCTCAGGAAAGATTATGAAGCCATGCAAATTAGAGCCTTCTCCAAGATGGCCCTTTCTGGTTTAATCTACAAGGGATTAAAACCAGTTTACTGGTCACCAAGTTCTGAATCAGCTTTAGCAGAAGCTGAAATTGAATACGCGGATGTCCTTTCTCATTCGATTTATGTTGCTTTCCCAGTTAAAGACGGAAAAGGTGTTATTGATAATGATGCTCGTTTAGTTATTTGGACTACAACTCCATGGACTTTACCTGCTAACTTAGCGATTTCTGCTCATCCAGATTTTATATATGGAGTTTATCAAACTTCAAATAGAGGTAAACTCGTTTTCTTAAAAGAGTTTGAAGAAAATCTCACTAATGAATTAGGTTTAGAAGGTGTCAAACTTCTAAAAGAAGTTCGTGGTAGTGAATTAGATTTAATCGTTTGTAAGCACCCATTTTATGATCGTGACTCATTAGTGATTAACGGCACTCACGTTACTAACGATGCCGGTACTGGTTTAGTTCATACTGCTCCAGGACACGGTGTTGAAGACTATCAAGTCTGTTTAAAATATCCAGGAAAAGGATTAGATCCATATTGTCCAGTTGATGAAAAAGGATACATGATGCCTGGAACTGGTGAAGGTATTGAAGGTTTATTTTACGAAAACGCTAACGAAGCAGTTTTAAAAATCATTGAAGAAAACGGTTCGCTTCTTAAACACACGACATTTACTCACTCCTATCCACATGATTGGAGAACAGGTAAACCTCTTATCTTTAGAGCAACTTCTCAATGGTTCTGCTCAATTGAACCAATTAGAGAAGAACTAATTAAAATCATTCATGAAACTACTTGGTATCCAAGCTGGGGTGAAAATAGAATGGTCAATATGATTAAAGATCGTGGTGATTGGTGTATTTCACGTCAAAGAGCTTGGGGTGTTCCAATTCCAATCTTCTATAATGAAGATGGAACTCCAATTATTGAAGAAAAAGTCTTTAACCATATTGAAGAATTGTTTAGAGAACATGGCTCTAATATTTGGTATGAAAAAACCGCTAAAGAGCTTCTTCCAGAAGGATATACAAATTCACATTCTCCTAATGGAGAATTCACTAAAGAAAATGACATTATGGATGTCTGGTTTGATAGCGGTTCTTCTTGGAATGGTGTCTTAGTTAATAGAGATATTAGATATCCTAGTGATTTATATCTTGAAGGAAGCGACCAATATCGAGGCTGGTTTAACTCTTCATTAATTGTTTCGGTTGCATGCAATCACGTTGCTCCATATAAAACTGTTACCTCACATGGTTGGGTTTTAGACGAACACGGCGAACAAATGCATAAATCCAAAGGAAATGGTGTTGATCCAGTTAAAATCGCTAATGTGTATGGCGCTGACATTTTAAGACTTTGGACTGCATCTATTGATTATCAACAAGATGTAAGAATTGGTGAAAATCTTATCAAACAAGTTGCTGAACAATATCGTAAAATTAGAAACACTCTTAAATTTATTTCTTGGAATTTAGTTGATTACGATCCAAAAGATGAAGTTAAAGAATTCTCGAGAGTTGATAAATACATTCTTGCTAAAATGAATCGTTTAGTAAAAATTTGTAGACACAGTTTTGACAAATATGATTTCAGTAGTGCAACAATGGAAATCCTTAATTTCTGTTCGTCAGAATTAAGCGCATTCTATTTAGATATTGCAAAAGATAGCTTATATTGTGATGACAAATCATCTTTAAGAAGAAGACAAATTCAAACAGTTTTATTTAAGATTGCAGAAACACTTCTTAGAATTCTTAATCCAATCCTTCCATTCACAATGGATGAATTTAATAGAAATCTTCCAGGAGAAAGAGCAAACAATGTTCAATTCCTTGACTATCCAACTTATATTGAAGAAGATGATTCAGCGTTATTCAATGAATATGACAAGGTTATTGCTTTAAGAAAAGATGTTTTAAAAGCCTTAGAAGAAGCTAGAAATAACAAAGTAATTGGTTCTAGCCAAGAAGCAATGGTGAACTTTGAAATTACCGATAAAGAATCTATGAATTTAGTGAAGATGTTCACTAAAGAAGAATTTGCTAACATGTTTGTTGTTTCTGAAGTTGACTATGAAAAAGTCGATAACATGACTCAATATGAAGTCAGCAAAGTAAATGTTAGCCGTCACATTGGCGAAAAATGCTCTAGATGTTGGAATTATTCTAAGAGGGCACTTATTCAAGAAGATGGCACTTACTTATGCCCAAGATGTATGAAAGTGATTAACAAATAATGAAAGAAAAAATAATTAATATTCTTAAATGGATCTTTAGTTCTTTCATTTGGCTTGGAGTTCTTCTTTTAATCATCGATTTTGTTACTAAACAAGTTGTTGTCGCTAATAAAGATGCAATCCTTGCTAGTGGTGGAATTGATATTATTCCAGGATTTTTAGGAATCAATTATGTAATCAATCATAATTTTGTCTTTGGTATTTCAACTTTTGATCCAACGGTGAACCGCGTTCTGTTCTGTGTTGTTGCTTTATCAATCGTGGTTGTTATGCTAATAGTTATGATAACTAAGTGGGGTAAGATTAATAAGTTTTACCGTGCCTGTTTAATGATGATTATTGCGGGTGCTATTGGAAATGTTATTGACCGTATATTTTACACTCCTGAATTCTTAGGAGAGGCTAACGGAGTGGTTGACTGGATTGATTTCTACGGTATTTGGAAATTCAATTTTAATATTGCGGATAGCTCTGTTGTTGTCGCTGCAATTATGCTAATTATTTATATGATTGTTCACGATGTAAAAGAAGCAATTGAAAAGAAAAAGAACGAACCAAAAGTGGAAGTTGATAACACTAAAGTTCTCTCTAAAACAGAACAAGAGAAAAATAAATATTTAGATCAAAAACAAGATGAGTAGATTTGTTGTTGAAAATGAATTTAACGGATATAGATTAGATAAATTTTTATCTAATGTTTTAGCTGACTATTCTCGTACTCATATTTCAAAAATCATTGATGAAGGTTTGTGCACAGTTAACGATAAAGTCGCTAAAGGTTCTTTAAAATTAAAAGAAGGAGATAGAGTAAATATTTCTATTCCTGAAGTTAAGGAGTTAGAAGTAAAAAAAGAAGATATACCATTAGATATTGTCTATGAAGATAAAGACATCATCATTGTCAATAAACCTCAAGGTATGGTTACTCATCCTTCTAATGGTCACCTTGAGCACACTTTAGTTAACGCTATTTTAAATCACTCAAAAGATTTAAGTGGCATTAATGGAGTGATGCGCCCTGGTATTGTCCATAGAATTGATAAGGATACTAGTGGGTTAATCTGCATTGCTAAAAATGATAAGGCACACAACAAATTAGCAGAGCAACTTAAAGACCATTCAATGGCTCGAACATATACTGCTTTAGTTAGAGGAGTCATCCCGGAAAATAGTGGAGAAATTAATCTTCCAATTGGTAGAGATCCAAATAATCGCCAAAAAATGGGAGTGACTCGCACAAATTCTAAAGAAGCAGTTACTTATTTTAAGGTCTTAAAAAGATATAAAGAGCACACTCTTGTTGAGTGCCACTTAAAAACTGGAAGAACTCACCAAATTAGAGTGCATATGTCTTATATCGGCTTCCCAGTTGAAGGAGATCCACTTTACGCTGGAAGAAAATACGACACTTTATACAAAAAAGGTCAGCTTTTAGTAGCGACCTCTTTGACCTTGAAGCATCCTTCTACTGATGAAGTGATGACTTTCAATATTGATATTCCTCAATACTTTATTGATGTTCTTCATCAAATTGAAGAATAATTCTTAAAATTTTTCTTAACTAATTTATCAAATTCTTCTTGTCCTAACTTATCGAGAAGAATTTTTTTAATTTTGTCGACCTTTTCTCCGGCACCACAAGGGATTGTCATTCCAAGTTTCTTTTCTAATTTATCTTTATAAAGAAGGAATGAATATCTAGCAATAACAGATGCTAAAGCAACGCTTGGGAATCTTTGTTCTCCCTTAGTTTTAAAAGAAATATCTTTGACGATTGGTTCATCTTTTTCGCCAAGGTACTTATAATAAGTACTTTCTTTAACAAATTGATCGACGTATATTGCAATAACATCAATGTATTTTTGGTGAAGGTTGCTTAACGCTCGATTGTGCATTTTTGCTTTTAGAGAATTCAAATTCTCTCCTTTTTCATACATTTCATTATATTTTTCGTTCGATAGTGTGAGCTTAGAATAATCAAACTCTTTCATTAAAATAGGACCGATTTCTCTAATCTTTTTATCGGTCATTTTTTTAGAATCAGTTACTCCAAGTTCTTTAAGTCTCTGGTATTGGTCTTTCCTCATATAGGCAGCAACAACAATCATTGGTAAATAAAAATCACCAACGCCTACCTCATCGCTACCAATTTGTTCTCCATAATCAACGATATGGATTTTTTCTTTTTGTTCGACTTCTTCTTTTTCAATCCATTCTTCTGCTTCCAAAGAAGCATTTTTGCCTTTAAAGATAATGGATTTCTTTGCTTTTTTAGAAGAATAACCGGTAATTAAGATATCGCCATAAACAGCAAGAAAATCAACATAATCCCCTTTTGCTTCAATTAGAAAAGAAGAATAATATTCTTTAATTCTATTAAATGTTTCTTCGTTTACTTTGATAGTTACTTGCTCAGTTGCCATAAATTGATTTTACGATTATTTATCAAAAGAGTGAAGAATTAGATTTTTATCTTAATCGTTATGAGTTTTCCTATTGGTGAGATATACTATGTATAGAAAGCGAATAAAAATATCATGTTAAACGCATATCGCACATTAGAATTTAGCAAGATTCAAGAGAAAATTTTAGAATTCTGTAAAACAGAAAAAGGTAGAGAAGAAGTCTCTTCTTTAAAAATGCTAATTAATAAAAACGACCTTAAAAATAAATTAGAAGAACTTGATGAGATGATGAATATTATCTCTAGATATGGGCCTCTTCCTATTTCTAGTAGCGTTTCTCTTCTTACGCTTATCAATATTGCTAAAAAGACCGCGATGATGACCGCTAACGATTTAGGCCACGTTTTAAATGACATTGAACAATGCAATAAACTTATTGCTCATTATCAAAAAATTGGAACAGATTTTCCTCATTTAGGAGAATACATTTCTTCGATGGTGGAACTTTCTTCACTAGAAGCAGCAATTAAAAGATGCATCACTCCAAGTTTGACTGTTAGTGATAACGCTTCTCCTGAACTCAAAGAAATAAGAAGAAAGATAAAATCTTTAGAAGCTTCTTTAAACAGCAAGATCTCTTCTTTAGCGTTCTCTTATTCCCAATATCTTAATGACGGTAATGTCACTATCAGGGAAGGACATTTTGTTTTACCTGTCAAAACCAGTTATAAAAATAAAGTTCTTGGTATTATTTATGATGTTTCCGATAGTGGAAACACAACATTTATCGAACCTCTTGAATTAGTTCAACTCAATAATGATATCGCTTCTAAAAAGTTAGAAGAAAACGAAGAAGTAAGAAAAATACTAAAGCAATTAACCGCGTTAGTTCTCTTGCAAGAAGATGAAGTAATCCATAATAACAATGTGATTGGATATTTGGATTTTGTTGCTGGTAAAGCTAATTATGCCTTAAGTGAAGATATGGTGGTTGCTAATCTTAGCGACAAACAAGAAATTCACTTATATGATGCAAAGCATCCTCTCATTGATAGAAATAAAGTGATTGGTAATGAATATCACTTAGACGAAGAAAAAAGAATCGTTGTTATTTCAGGACCTAACGCTGGTGGTAAGACCGTATCTTTAAAAGTGGTGGGTCTTCTTTCGCTGATGAATCAATGTGGACTAGCGCTTCCAGTAAAAGAAGCAACGCTTGGCATCTTTAATCATATCTATTTAGATATAGGAGATTCTCAATCTTTAAGCGATAATCTATCTACTTTCTCTGGGCATATGAAAAATATTGCCGAAATTTTGGATGTTACTAAAGGTAAAGATTTAGTGTTATTAGATGAACTTGGTACTGGTACAGATCCTAAAGAAGGAGAAATCATTGCTTTAGTAGTGGTTAAATCAATTGAGAAAAAACATTCGCTCGCATTGATTAGTTCTCACTATTCAAAAATCAAAGAATACGCTTATATTTCTAAAAATATTGAAAATAGTTCCATGCTCTTTAACGAAGAGGAGCTCCTTCCAACTTATATCTACAAATATCAAACTCCTGGAAAGAGTTATGGTTTAGAAGTTGCAGGAAGATATGGAATTAATAAAGATGAAATTGAAGAAGTCAAAAAAGAATATCTTTCTAAAGAAAATAATGACTTTGATGTATTAATTGGAAAGCTCCAAACCCAAATTGAAGAAAACGAGCGTTTAAGACGGGAAAACGAGCAAACTAGGTTGAATTTAGAGAAAGAGAAAAAGTCCCTTGAAAATTCGTATAATGCGTTAAAAAACCAAAAAGATCACCTTCTTGAATCTGTCAAAAAAGAAAAAGAACAATTATTAGATGAGGTCAAATCTCAAATTGACTATGTCATGAAAGAATTAAATAAAGGTGATATCAAACTTCATGAAGCAATTAATCTCAAGAAAAAAGTCGAAGAGATGGAAGATGAAGCTATTGAAATAACTTATAACGAAGAAATAAAAGAAAACGATTATGTTTCTATGCCATCCTTGTCTTTAGAAGGAAGAGTGGCGCGTATAAATGGTAAAAAGGCGCATATCCTTTCTTCGGATGGATTAGCGTATGATATCGAAATAAGTAAATTGCATAAAATTGCATCTCCAAAAGTTAATAAAGTTAAATCTAGTGATAATTATTATGAAAACAAGATTAACACTAATGTTGGATTAGAACTTAATATCATCGGAATGAGAAGAGATGAAGCTAAAGAAGCATTAGAAAAATATTTGGATAATTGCAAAATTAAAAACATAAGACAAGTAAGAATTATCCACGGATTTGGTAGTGGTACGCTTAGAAAGATGGTCCATGAATATTTGTCTACTTTAAAAGGTGTGAAATATCGTTTAGGTGACATTAACGAAGGAGGAGGCGGAGCAACCGTCGTTATTCTTCATGACTGAAAAACTTAGAGTTTTAATTTCTAACTTAAAGCACTCTCCAGGAGTGTATTTAATGCACGATAAACAAGGCGCTGTTATTTATGTTGGCAAAGCCAAAGATTTACAAAAAAGAGTGTCTCAATATTTTTTAAGACCACAAACTGGAAAAGTTTTTGCTATGGTTCAAAACGTTGATTATTTTGAAACCATTATTGTTCAAAATGAAAAAGAAGCTCTGATTCTTGAAATGAATTTAATCCATGAATATTACCCGAGATATAACATCCTTCTTAAAGATGGAAGTCATTACCCTTATATCGCAATAAAAAAGAAGGGCGATGTTACTCTTGCTATCAAAAGGAATAATAAAGATAAGAATTATGATTATTATGGACCATTCCCTAATAGTGGAGCAGCCTATAAAATGGTGGACTTATTAAACAAAGTTTACCCAATTAGAAAATGCCATAATATTCCTTCAACGGTTTGCTTATATTATCATCTTGGTCAATGCCTTGCTCCTTGCGTTAATAAAATTGATGAATCTATTTATGAGGAATTAAGAAATAAAATTAAAAGTTTCCTTAATGGCAATAACCAAGATGAATTAAAAGAACTTAAGACTAAAATGTTAAAAGCAAGTGAAGAACTTAATTTTGAACTCGCTAAGGAGTATAAGGACTTAATTACTTCAATCGAACATATTAATACTTCAATGACTGTTGAATCTAAGGATAAAACTGATCGCGATATTTTTGCCTTTAGTAGTAGAAATGGATATTTATCCATCGCCTTTATGATTTATCGTAATGGAATGCTACTAGGAAAAGAGTCACATGTCGTTGAAGCTTTTGGAGAAGAAGAGGACCAAGTAATTGAATTAATCACTCAACTATATGATAGATGTCCACTTCCTCAAGAAATTGTCGTTAACTCTCAATATATCGTCAGTGAATTATCTGGTTATTTAGATTGCAATGTCATCACTGCGTCTAAAGGCAAACTATATGATTTAGTTATGTCTGCGAAAAGTAACGCAGATAACGCTCTTGATGAATATTTCCTTTCTTCAAAGTTAGATACCGATAAGATTGCTCTATTAGATGAACTTGGAAGTATATTAAAAATCAAAACCCCTTATCACATAGAACTTTTTGATAATTCTCATATTCAAGGATCTTCCCCAGTGGGAGCGATGGTGGCTTATGTTAATGGCGAACCTGCTAAAAAGTTATATCGTAAATTTAAAATAGAACATGAGGAAGCGCGTGATGATTTTAAGAGTATGGAAGAAGTAATTACTAGACATTATTCACGTTTAAAAAACGAGAATAAGAAATACCCAGATCTCATTTTAGTTGACGGTGGCCTCCTTCAAGTTAATAGTGCTTCTAACGCGCTTAAAAACATCGAGGTAGAAATACCTGTTTTTGGTCTATATAAAGACGATAAGCATTCTACTAGTGGATTAATTGATATTGGTGGCAATACTTATCCTTTAGAAGATAAGAAGCTATTTTTCTTATTAACTAGAATGCAAGACGAAGTTCATAGATTCGCGATTTCATTTCACAAAGAAAAAAGAAGCAAAGCAATGACTGTCTCTATTTTTGATGAAGTAAAGGGATTAGGAAGTAAAAGAAGAGAAGTGATAGCGAAATTCTATCCAGACATCGCTTCATTAAAGAATGCAGCTGTAGAAGAGTTAGGCCAAATTCTTCCTGATTCGGTTGCTAAGGATT